>JAEUMM010000206.1 GCA_016792645.1 Alphaproteobacteria bacterium
GGGCATCTATGCGAACGAGCCCAACGGCCGCACGACGACCGGCGTCGACGACATTGACTTCTGGATCGGCGGCTTGGCCGAGCGGAAGATGCCGTTTGGCGGCATGCTGGGCTCGACGTTCAACTTCGTCTTCGAGACGCAACTCGAGGCCCTGCAGGACGGCGATAGGTTCTACTATCTGTTCCGCACCGCAGGCCTGAACTTCCTGTCTCAGCTGGAGCAGAACTCGTTCGCCGGCATGATCACGCGCAACACCGGCGTCGAGCATTTGCCGGGCGACGTGTTCTCGACCCCAACCTACTTCCTTGAGGTGGTTCAGTCGGAGCAATTCAATGCGGGTCTCGGCAGCGCCGATCCCATCAATCCCGACAGCATCTTCAATCCGCTGGTCGTGCGCAACAATCCCGCAACGCCTGGCCCGGACACGAACTATCTGCAATTCACGGGCGGCGACCACGTTGTTCTGGGTGGCACGGACAACAACGACATCCTGATTGCCGGCATTGGGGACGACACGCTGTGGGGCGATGGCGGCAATGACCGCCTTGAAGGCGGCGCCGGCAACGACATCCTGCTCGGCGGCGACGGCGACGACATCATTCAGGACTCGTTCGGCGACGACAACCTGCAGGGCGGTGACGGCAACGACGTGATCAATGCCGGCCCGGGCGTGGACCTCATTCTCGGCGGCTTCGGCATCGACTTCATCGTCGGCGGAGAAGATCCCAAGGAGATCTTCGGCGGCGGCGGTGACGACTTCATCCTGGCCGGCGAAGGCGACGACGAGGCCTTCGGCAACGAGGGCGACGACTGGATGGAAGGCGGCAAAGGCGGCGACGCGCTTGTCGGAGACAATCTGGATCCGTTCGGCGCAGGCACGGTCAACGGCAACGACGTCTTGATAGGCGGCAGCGGCGATGACGGATTCGAAGCCGAGTCCGGCGACGACATCATGGTCCTTGGCGCGGGCGTCGACCGCGCGGAAGGCATGTTCGGTTTCGATTGGGCGACCTACAAGGACGAGACGGCCGGCGTCGAAGCGGACATGGCTAACGAAGTGTTCGCGCCGCCGCAGGTGCCGGAGTCGCCGAACGCGGTGCTTGACCGCTTCCGCGAGGTCGAAGGTCTGTCGGGCACGGCGTTCTCGGACATCCTGCACGGCGACGATGCGACCGCGGCCGACATGGTGGGCCACGAGCTGACCAATTTCGGCTTGATCAATGGACTCAAAGACGGCCCGAACGCGTTGTTCAACGAGGGGCTCGCCCTGTTCACGGGCGGCAATATTCTGCTCGGCGGCGCAGGCAGCGACCTCATCGAAGGCCGCGGCGGCAACGACGTCATCGACGGCGACGCTTGGCTGAACGTCTATATCAGCGTCCGTCACCCGACCAATGCCAACGTCGAACTGTTCCGCGTGGACAGCATGACGGAGATCCAAGAACGGATGTTCAAGGGCGAGATCAATCCCGGTCAGCTCAAGGTCATGCGCGAAATCGTCATGTCCGAGACCGAGGACTTTGACACGGCGCTCTATTCCGACGTCATCGCCAACTACTCGATCGAGGGCGGCGGCGTGGACGTGGACGGCGACGGCTTCATCACGATCGCGCACAACGATCCGGTCCTGGGCGCAGGGCTTGGCATCGACGGCATCGACCGCGTACGCCACATCGAGCGTCTGCAGTTCGCCGATGCTCAACTCGTGCTGTCGGGCAACAATGCGGCGCCGGCGGGCTTGCTCGCCATCAGCGACGATACGCCGACGGAGGATCAAGTCCTGACGGTCAGCGCGCTGGGCGTCACCGATGCGGACAATATCTCGCCGACGAACCCGACGGGTACGATCAGCGGCCCGATCCAGTATTTCTGGCAGGAGGAAACGGACCCCGGCATCTTTGCCGACATCGTGTTCGAAGTCTTCGGCGAGGCGATCAAGGCGACGGGGCTTACCTTTGCGCCGGGCGACGCACAAGTCGGTGTGGCCCTGCGCGTTCGCGCCGTCTATATGGATGCGAACGGGGTTATCGAGGAAGTGTTCTCGACACCAACGCAGCCCGTGATCAATATCAATGACGTACCGGTCGGATCCCTGCTCATCAGCGACATGACGCCGGAAGAAGACCAATTGATCACGGCGATCAACGCGTTCACGGACGCGGACGGGACCAACGGCGCGCTGTTCAACTATCAGTGGCAAGAGTTCGACGGCCTTACGTGGAACGACATTCCTGGGGCCATCACGGAGTTCCTGGCGCCGGATCAGCCGCAGGTCAACAAGCCGCTGCGCGTCGTCGTCACCTACACGGATGACGGCGGAACGACCGAGACGGTGACATCTGCTGCGACCGCGCCGGTGCTCAACGTCAACGATCCTCCGCTGGGCGCGATCGAGATTGACGACACGTCGCCGACAGAGACGCTGACATTGACGGCATTGGTCGATACGATCTTCGACGAAGACGGAACGACGACGTCGGTCTTTGAAGTCCAGTGGATGGTTCACAACGGAACGGAGTGGGTCAACATCGACGGCGCGACGGACCTGACGTTCACGCCCTCGCAGGACGAGGTCAACAAGCCGGTCAAGGTCGTCGTCAACTATGTCGACGACTTCGGTACAGCAGAGACGATCGAATCCGAACCGACCATCGTCACCGGCGACTTCATCTTCGACGACGACGCCGGTAACACCCTGAACGGCACCGCGGGCCAGGACATCATCTTCGGTAACGGCGGTAACGACACGATCAACGGCGGCGACGAGAACGATGTCCTCGACGGCGGCGAAGGAAACGACATCGTCAACGGCGGCGCGGGCGACGACACCATCGACTTCCGGATGGGCGACGAGAGCGACACGATCAACGGTGGTACGGAGTTCGACACCGTTCGCATTCGCGGCACGAGCAACAACGACACGCTGAACGTGCGCTTCAGCGGCGGCGTGCTGAACAGCATTCCGGGGCTGACGGTGGCGGCGATCGAAGCGTTCGAGGCACATCTTGACGACGGCGACGACACGCTGTCGTACGATCCGCCAGGCGCACTGATCACGACGGCGGGCATCTCCGTCGACTTGGCGGCCGGCACGGCGACGGGCTTTGCGGCGATCAGCGGCATCGAGCACGTCACCGGCGGTTCGGGCAGCGACACCTTCGCAGGCGACGGCAACAACAACACCTTCACAGGCGGGAACGGCAACGACACATATACGCTGGCCGGTACTTTGGAAGGCGCCATCATCACAACCAACTCGGCGACCAGCGCCGAGGCGGGCACGGACACACTCGTTAGCATCGAGAATTATGTCGGCAGCCAAGGCGACGACACGATCATCGTCAGCGGCGGCAGCAACCTGGTGGACGGCCAGGGCGGCAACGACACGATCGACGCCGGCGGTGGTTCGGACACAGTGCTCGGCGGCGCGGGGAATGATCACATTCTCTACACCATCGGCAACGGCACGGACACGATGGACGGCGGCGATGACGAGGATACGCTGACCATTACAGGCACGGCGGCGGCGAATACGCTGAGCGTCCTGTTTCTCAACGGGTCTCTCGTCAGCGTTGCCGGCGGACTTGTCAGCAATATCGAGCATGTTGAGCTTGACCTCCTGGCCGGCAACGACACGCTGAACTACGGCTTGAGCCTCACCGGCGTGACTGTCGACCTCACGGCGGGCACGGCGTCCGGCTTCGATTCGATAGCTGGCGTCGAGAACGTCACCGGCGGTTTGGCCGACGACGTGATCACGGGCGGCGCAGGCGCCAACTCACTGAACGGCAGCACGGGCGACGACCGGTTCGTGGCCGTCATCGGCGACGGCAATGACTCGGTCAACGGCGGCATCGGCGCCGACACCTACGACTTGTCGGGCACCACGGCCGGCGCGACCGTCACGACCACGAACGCGACGAGCGCGCAGATCGGCACGGACACGCTGAACAGCATCGAGAACATCATCGGCAGCCAAGGCAACGACAACATCAACGTCAATGGCGGTGCTAACACCATCGACGGCCAAGGTGGCAACGATACGATCAACGCCGGCGGCGGCGTGGATATCATCATCGGCGGCGCGGGCAACGACACGATCACCGGCGGCGCGGGTAACGACATCATTCGCTTCGCGTTGGGCTTCGACGACGACACGATCATCGGGTTCGACTCGGACCCGGCGGGTGGCCAGGACCGGCTGAGCCTGGGCGCCTCCTTGGGGATTAACGCCGGAAACTTTGCGGGCAACGTCGCCATCGCGGCGCAAGGCGCAAATACGCTGATCACTATCGGCGGCGATACAATCACTCTGCTGGGTGTCGCCGCAGCCACCGTCACGATCGACGATTTCGCATTCGGTCTGTGACGAACTACCGGGGCGCGGTTCCCTCGCCGCGCCCCACCCTCACTTCAGGCCGAGCAGCTGCTTGAAGCGCTTGACCATTTTGTCCTGTGGCGTGCCGTAGCCCATGACGTCGACGACATTGCCCTTATCGTCCAGCAAGAACACTGCAGCCGTGTGGTCAAGGGTGTAGTCGCCGTTGCTTAGCGCAACCTTCGTGTGCACGACGTCGAATGCTTTGGCGACGCGCGTGATGCTGGCGGGGCTGCCGGTCAATGCGCGCATGCGGGCCTTAAAGCTTGAGAAGTAGCCTTTCATCGCCGCCGGCGTGTCACGCGCGGGATCGAGCGATACGAAGTTCATCTGCACCCCTGCCGCGTCCTTCCCGATCTTCTCCAGCGCCGCATCGATCTCCCACACGGTGACGGGACAGATAACGGGACAACGGGTGAAGCCGAAGAAGACAGCGCGCGGGCGCCCCTTCAGCTCGGCCCAACGCACGGTCTTGCCACCGTCGTCGACGAGCTGGACGTCATCGATGCCGTGACCCAACGTTGCGAGATCGGCCTCGGGCGCCGGCGCGGCTTGCGGGGCGGCATAAGTCGTCTGCGTATCGGCCGCCGCCAAAGCGGATGCTGCGACCACCAGGGCCAGGAACAACGACACGCCACGTCTCCTTAACTGTCGGATGATTCCTTTATGTCACTGAATCACGGCGATGCTTAGGCAACAATGCTTGCGGGGCAACACGCGAACGCCATCGCAGGCCCGGGCTCCCCACGTGCTTGACTTGGGGGGACCGCGGCCGCGACCTAGACACAGCGGTCCGCAACTGATTCGTGCGGACGATGGCGATCGCTCCGGGGGGAGCTTATGGTTCGAGTACGGAGCGCTTGCTTCATCATAGGGCTTGCTGCCTGTTGCGCCGTTCCTGCGGCGAGCGCGAGCGGACGCCTGAGCTTTATCGCCGGCGCCGAGTGGTCCGAGGGCGACTACGACCAACCGGAAGACACGACGGTGTTCTACGAGTTCGTGGCGGCGCGCTACACTGCTGCGCCGTGGTCGTTCAAGGTGACCGTTCCCTTCCTGCAGGTCGATGGGCCGGCCTCGGTGGTGGACGACGAGGTCGAGTCCGCCGGCCTTAACCGAAGCGTGAGCGGAATGGGCGACGTCTCGTTCGCGACGACCTACTCCTTTTCGTGGAAACCGGAACGTCTGTATCTCGATCTGATCGGACGCGTGCGATTTCCGACGGGCGAGGAAGATGACGGACTGGGAAGCGGCGAAACGGACTTTGTGGCGCTGGCGTCCTTAACCAAGGACTTCGAGTCGGTGACGGTTTACGCCGATGCGGGGCGACGATTCTTGGGGAGCTCGCCCACGCGCCCGCGCGAGGATGGGTGGTTGCTGTCGGCCGGCCTGTCGACGCCGCTTGGCGGAGCGACGGAGATTGGGACGTCAGTCGATTGGCGCGAGGCGGCCTATGACGGTGCTCCGGACCCTGCCGAGGTCAGCGCTTATGTACGCTTTGACGTGAGCAAAGATGTGCGCGCGAACGTGTACGCCTTTGCAGGCTTGTCCGACGGAAGTCCGGACGGCGGCGCGGGGCTTACGCTGACCTGGCGGGCGTTTTCACACGACTAGCTATTTTGCCGGCCAGCCGGCAGCTATCGCTTCATCTTCGGCCTTTGCGTCGAGGACCGCTGTGACCTTAAGCCGTGCATGGACTGCGTCGATCGTGGAGTCGCGGCTTCCGCCGGCCGGGCGGTAGCCTTCGGCGTTACTTTGGGTCTTGCTGCGAACCAGCGCTTCGACACGCCATTGGCCCTGCTCGCGGCAGGCAACGGCATGCGTGCCGGTGACACCCTCCTCGACTTGCAGCTCGCGGCATCGGCGACCGTCGCCTGCCACAAAGCTTACAATCGGTTGGACGACCACGGCGTGGGCGACGAAACGCGAACCCGATGGGGTGTGGTCGGCGGCGGTCTGGGCGATGCCGGCCAGCGCAAGCGATCCACCGTCCGGCTTTAGCCAACCGGCGTTTCCTTGAGCCGGCAGCATGCCACCAATGGCCACGCCGGCGACACCGGCGGCGACAGCGGCGCCTGCCGGTATCCACTGACGAATCCGTCCGTATACCGACGTTTGCGGCACTCGCGGCTCCAGCATCCGTGAGAGGCGGCGGGGCGCTTCTTCGTTGCCGAGTTCAAAGGCGGCGCGCAGTTGGTTGTCGAGCGACGTGATGCGGGCCAAACGTGCGCGCAGCAGATCGTCTTCCGCGATCGCGCGCGACATCTGCGCTGCTTCGACGTCGTCGAGTTCGCCGTCGGCGTAGGCTGCCAATTTTTCGTTCGTGACAAACGTCATTGCTCTTCATTCACCCGCGACAGATTTCATCAGCGGCGGCCTGCTGTCTTCGTCGATCATCGTGCGCAGCGCCTCGCGAGCGCGCGACAACCTGCTCATCAGCGTGCCGACGGGAATGTCCAGCTGCTCGGCCGCATCGCGGTACGACAGGCCCTCGATTACCACCAGGGCCAGGGCCATGCGCTGTTCGTCAGGCAAGCGCGCGAAGCGCTCGCGCGTTTGGGCCAGCATGAGCAATGTTTCGGTCACGCGACGGCCGTCGACGCTCTTGTCGGCTCCGGCAATGGTCGCGGCGGCCTTGGTCCCGCTCGCTTTTCGCCTACGCACTTCGTCTCTCCATAGATCTTGCATCATGGTGAACAACCAGCCGTCCAGCCGGGCGCCGGGCGTCCACAAATTCGGCCTGCTGAGCGCGTTGGCTACGGCGCCCTGCACGACATCGTCGCCGTCCTCGCGACTTCCCGTCAGCGCGAGACCAAAGCGACGCAGCCGCGGCAGCAATTGCGCCACACCCTTTCGCACTTGGTCATTAATATCCGACATACAGAGCCCGTAACCAAAGAACGCTTGGCGGAATTTATTCCAGCCTGAAGACCGTGTATGTTGCAAGCCGCGTCTGGCCCGGGGGCAACGGCGCAGCCATGAAGTCGAGTACCGCGTGACCAGCAAATTTACCATAAGACGCTTGCAGTTGCTTCGCGCCGGCCCGCGTGCGCTCGCCGCCGCCACGGTGTCGCTATTATTGCTGATCATGCTTTCCGCACCCCTCTTCGCCGAGCACGGCGGGGAAGATCGCGGCCGATCGGATCGTTCCGAGCGCGAGGACAGCAGCGGCAGCGACCGTGATCGCGAGGACCGGGATGTCGACCGCAGCTACGACACGGATCGCGATATCGCCGACCGCGACGATTCCAGCGGGCCTGGCTCGGACGACAGGAATGACGATTCCGATCGTTCGGATCGCGACAACGACAGATCGGGGTCTGGCTCGTCGGGCTCAGGTCCGGATGACGACGATAGCGACAGTTCGGGCAGCGGCAAGTACGGTTCGAAGGACGGCGACGACGCGTCCGGCTCCTCGCAAGATCGCGACACCGTCGTGCGCAGCGACGACCAGGCCCCTTATGCGATTTGGCGCAACGAACGCGGAGACCGGATTCGTAGCGGCGAGGTCATATTCATGTCGATGCGGCGGGACGGCGCCGCGCGCGTGCGCGATGCGGGCTTGCGCGTCATCGAAGAGCAGAGGCTGAACGCGATCCATGCGCGAATGATGCGCATTGCGGTGCCGGAGGGGCGATCCGAGGAAGACGTGATCGCGAGCCTTCACAGCATCGACCCCAAGGGCACCGCCACCTTCAATCACATCTACGAGCCGGCGGGACGCCCTGCCCTACCCGTCGTCCTGACGGCGGCCAAGATCGTGCGGGTCAAGCCCACCAAGGCCAAGATCGGTTTGGTCGATGCCGGTGTTGCCGCGGATCATCAAATGCTGGCCCAAGTGAAGATCACGCAGCGGCAGTTCGGCGAAGGCTCCAAAAGCAGCGCTCAGCACGGGACCGCCGTCGCGTCGCGATTGGCAACCGCTGCGCCGGGCGCGAATATCGTGGCTGCGAACGTGTTCACCGAAATGCGCGATGGCCAAGAGATCGCGTCGGCCTATGCGATTGCGCGTGCGCTCGACTGGCTGTCGCGTCAGAAAGTTGCCGTGATCAACCTCAGTCTCGCGGGGCCCGCAAATCCGGTTCTTGAGGAAATTGCGAAGCGGATGGTCGATAGCGGCCACGTCCTCGTGGCGGCCGTGGGTAATGAAGGTCCGCGCGGCGCGGCGCAATACCCGGCGGCTTATGACAAAGTGATTGGTGTGACTGCCGTGGACTCCGGCAACCGTGTCTACATCTATGCGAACCAAGGCGACGCGGTGGATTTCGCGGCGATGGGAGTCGACGCACCGGCGGCGACGGCAACGGCGTCGGTTGAGAACGTGTCCGGCACTTCTTATGCTGCGCCGATCGTCGCCGCCGCGTTCGCCCGACGGCTTCTCAAGCCCAATCCCAAACAAGCACTTGCCGTTTTCAAGGCACTGCGACGCCAGGCGCGCGACTTGGGTGCGCCAGGGCGCGACCCCGTTTACGGACATGGTTTGATCGACATCGCGCGGTGAGGCTCAACGCAGAGAAGCGTGAGCGTCGGACAAGCGTCATGGCATTCGCGGCTGTCGCTGAGAGACGGCGCAAGCAATGCCTTCGACCTCTGGTACAGGCCTATGCCTCAAGGCTATGAACGTCCGAACGAGTCGGACAAAGAGACGATCGATGTCAGCGCGTAGGGGTTCCGTACCGCCGCCGGCCGCCAAATCGGCGACGCCCGCGCCCGGCAATGATCGTAACCGCAAGCGCACAACGATCAACGATATCGCGCGGATGGCGGCGGTGTCGAAAAAGACCGTCTCGCGCGTCATCAACAAGTCGCCCTATGTACGCGAAGCGACGCGCGTCAAAGTCAAAGCGATCATCGCCAAGGGTTCGCGCCCGATCCTCAAGCGCGCGGGTTGGCTTTCCGGCGTTCGTTCCTGCTTGGGCTCATCTACGACAATTCGAACGCACAATACATCGTCGACATCCAGCAAGGCGTTCTCGATTGCGCGCGTCGGAATACGAGTTGTCGTTCATCCCTGCAACCGGAACAGCGCGTCGTTCTTGGACGACCTGCGATCGTTTGTCGAGCGGCAGAAGCTGTTCGGCGTGCTTCTCATTCCGCCGGTGTCGGAAAACGGCGACCTGGCTCAGCTCTTGACCGTCGTCGATTGCCCTTATGTGCGTATTGCTTCTACGCCGCTCGACAAGCTGGAACGAATGATCGTGTCGCACGATCGAACGGCGGCGGCTGAAGCGGGTGAGCATCTGGCGGCGCATGGTCACAAGGAGATCGGCTTCATCGCCGGGCCTCCGCACTATCGTTCCGCGCGTGAGCGGCGCGAAGGGTTTGCGGGAGCGCTTGCGCCGCACGGGTTGAAGTTGTCGCCCAAGCTGATCGTTGAAGGCGCCTATTCCTTCGAGAGCGGCGTGAAGTGCGCCGCGGCGCTGCTGGCCAAGAAGCCGCGTCCGACGGCGATCTTCGCGAGCAATGATGAGATGGCGGCCGGCGTCTACAAAGGCGGCGTATGCGCAGGGTCTACGCATACCCGAAGACCTCTCCGTCGTTGGGTACGACGACAGCCCTTTGGCCAGGCGCATGTGGCCGGCATTGACGACCGTGCGCGTGCCGATCCGCGACATGGGACGCAAAGCGGCCGAGAAATTGATCGGTTCAAAACCCGAGGCGCCGGGGGCCGACGCGATCGAGGCGCGCCTTGTGGTGCGCGACTCCTCGCGGCGCGTCGGCTGACGTCGGGCCCCGGATGTTGCCTTCGAGGGAGGCTGCGCGCTATTCGCTGGAGAAGGTGCTCGATGGCCGGCGGACTTGAGGTAGTATCGCAACCTAACCGCTGAGGGAGACTCTGTTGTCGACTTCCAAACGCATTGTCTGTCTCGGCGAGATCTTGCTGCGTCTTGCAGCACCTGGGCGCGAGGTCATGCTGCAGACACCGCGCCTCGACGTCACGGTGGCGGGCGCGGAAGCAAACGTCGCGGTGGCGCTTGCGCATTTTGGACACGATGCACGCGTGGCCAGCGTGCTGCCGGACAACGTGCTGGGACGGGCCGCGCTCGGCGAGCTTAGGCGGCACGGGGTCGACGTGCGCGGCGTCGCTTGGGGCGACGGGCGGATGGGACTCTACTTCCTGTCGCAAGGCGCGGTGCGGCGGCCCTCAGAAATTCTGTACGACCGTGCGGACTCCGCGTTCGCGCTGGCACCGGATCGCGCGAAGGTGGAGCTCGGCGACGCCGATTGGTTTCACGTTTCCGGCGTGACGCCGGCCCTGAATCGCGGCGCGGCGGACGCCGCGATTGCAGCGGCGCGTGCGGCGCGCGCGCGACGCGTGCCTGTGTCGTTCGATGGAAACTATCGCTCGAAGTTGTGGGAGACTTGGCGGGACGAGGCGCCGGGTATCCTGCGGCAGTTGTTCGAGCAGGCGGATATCATCTTCGGCGACGAGCGCGATATCGGGTTGGTCTTAGGGCAGCGGTTCGAGCAGACCTCGGCGGAGGAACGCAGGGCGCGTGCGGCGGCTGCGGCGTTTCAGGCGTTTCCGACATTAACGCGCATCGCTTCGACGACGCGCGTGGCGCATTCGGTCGAGGCGCAAGACTATGGCGCGGTCATGTTCACGCGCTCTACGTCGCATCAACTAGCCGCCGTGCCTCTCAGCGGCATCGTGGATCGAGTCGGAACGGGGGATACGTTTGCGGCCGGAGTGATTCATGGGCTTCTCACCGGTGAGGAGGATGAGGCCGCGCTGAAGTTCGGACTTGCAGCGGCCTGTCTGAAGCATTCGCTGCCCGGCGATTTCTTTACGCTCTCCGCGGACGACGTTCGCGCGGCCATGGAAGACGAGGGACTGGACGTGAAACGATGAGCACGGCGCGTTCGATGGCCGCCATACTCGCCCGGAGTCCCGTTGTTCCGGTGGTGACGATCGGCGATGTCGCGCACGCGGTTCCGCTGGCGAAGGCGTTGGTCCGCGGCGGCATTCGGGTCGTCGAGGTCACCTTGCGCACGCCGGTGGCGTTGAAAGCGATCGAGGCGATCGCTGCCGAAGTGCCCGAGATTCTCTTGGGGGCGGGCACCGTCGTTACTCCCGCCGATCTTCACAATGCGGCGCAGGCGGGCGCGACATTTGCGATATCCCCGGGGTCAACGGCAGCCCTGCTCGCCGCTGCGCAGAGCGCTTCCATCCCGTTCTTGCCCGGCGTTGCGACGCCTTCCGAGATCATGCTGGCGGTGGCCGCGGGGTTCGATCATTTGAAGTTCTTTCCGGCGGCCGTGTTCGGAGGGACAGACGCGCTCAAGGCATTTGGCGGACCGTTTCCGTCCTTGCGCTTCTGTCCAACGGGCGGGATATCGGCCGAGAATGCGGCGCGGTACTTGGCTTTGCCCAACGTCGTTTGCGTCGGCGGGTCGTGGCTTACGCCGGCCGCTGCCGTTTCAAGCGGCGATTGGCCGCTTGTCGAACGGCTTGCGCGCGAGGCCGTGTCTAGCCTTTCGCGCGCCGCACCTGTGCACTAGCCGCTAG
>JAEUMM010000218.1 GCA_016792645.1 Alphaproteobacteria bacterium
CTCGCCGCCGACAAACCACTTCTCCGCACGCCCATAGCGGTTCGACTGCTGCCCCGCCCCCCGCGCCGCGATCCACCCGCCCAGCGTCGAAAACTCGAACGACTGCGGATGATGCCCAAGCTTGAATCCCTTCGCGCTCAACGCCGCTTCAAGATCGCTGCCATAGATGCCGGCCTCGGCCGTCGCCGTCATCGACACCTCGTCGACGCTCAGCATCTTGTTCATCTCGGTGAGATCAAGCGCAACTGACGCCGCAAAATTCCCACGTGAACCCGTGACACCACCGACGACGCTCGATCCGCCAGCGAACGGAATAACCGCGACCTTGTGGCTCTCCGCCCACTGCAGCACGCGAACGGTCTCATCGCCCGACCGCGGATAGACGACCGCATCCGGCGCATCGTCCAGCTTGCCCGCGCGCAGATAGAGCAGATCGTTGTAGCTCTTGCCCCGCGCGTGCGATGCCCGCTCATAGGTGCCGTCGCGGACATTGCCTGCGCCGACGATGGCGACGGCCGCTTCGCGCGCCGCGGCGCTCAACCCGCTGGCACGAAGCCTCACCTCGTCGAGCGGTTTGGACGGCGTCGCCGGCAAGTCCTTCGTCCCGAGAGCCTCGGCGATCCACGGCCAAACCGCGTCCCGACCCTCGACCGGATTGTGCGCCTTGACCCAACCCCATCCATTCCAACGCGTATCTTTGCGATCAATCGGCATTCGTCGGCGCTCCGTCAGGGCCTCGCGGGTCGCATGGGGACCGGCCCTGCGTCAAGGCCGCTATCTCCTTTTTGCTTGACTTGAGACAACGCGGCATTGCGTTCTACGACACTTGGGGGGACTGAAATGCAGCGTATTTGGATTTGCACGGTATTTGCAGCGTTCTGGATCACGGCATTGACGGTCGGGGTGCGATCGGCCGAACTTCAACGGCTGTCGAACGACGTTGTCCCCACCGCATACACGCTCACGCTCTCAATCGACCCGCGCCAAAAGCGTTTCTCCGGCGAAGCAAGCATCGCCGTCACTCTCGCGAAGGCGACGACGGAAATCACGATCAACGGCCGCGACCTTCGCGTCACCAAGGCAAGCCTCACGCCGAAGTCCGGCACATCGATCGCCGCGACCTTTCGCGAAGATCCGACCAACCCGGGCTGGGCGCGCATCGTGCTCGCCGACACCGCGCCCGCCGGCGAAGCGCTGCTCACCATCGCCTATGACGCGCCTTTCGCCGCGCGCGCGTCGGGTCTCTACCTCAAAGGATCCGAAGACGGCACGCTCTACGCGTTCACGCAGATGGAGCCGATCGGCGCCCGGCTCGTCTTTCCCAGTTTCGACGAACCGCGCTTCAAGACGCCGTTCGCGGTTTCGGTGATCGCGCGAAGCGGTGACGTCGCGGTTGCCAACGGTCCGCTGCTCCGCGCCGAGCCACAGGCCGGCAGCCGCGTACGCCACACGTTCGCCACGACCGAACCTCTGCCGACGTATCTCATCGCCGTCGCGGTGGGTCCGTTCGACGTTGTCGAGGCAAAGCCGCTGCCGAAGACGGCGCTCCGCCCGCGCGAGGTGCCGCTCAGGGGGATCGCTCTGAAGGGCAGGGGGCCGGCCTTCGCCACGGCGCTGGCCTACACCCCGAAGTTCATCGAATGGTTCGAGGCGTATTTCGCCACACCCTATCCCTACGCGAAACTCGACCTCATCGCCGTTCCCGACAAGCCGGGCGCGATGGAGAACGCCGGCGCCATCACCTATGGCGAGCGCTACATCCTGCTGTCGTCCGAATCGACCGCTTTCGACGTGCGCGCTTTCGCCGAAATCCACGCTCACGAACTGGCGCACCAATGGCTCGGCGATCTCGTGACCCCGGTGTGGTGGGACGACATTTGGCTGAACGAATCCTTCGCCACATGGATGTCGCATCGCGCCGCGGGCGCCGTGATGCCTGAAACGGGCCTCGACCGCGCTCTGCGAGACGTAACCGCACAGTCGCTCGGCTTCGATGCGACGCGCGGCGCCATACCCATCCGCCGCCCGCTGCGCACCGAAGAAGACATCGAGCGCGCGTTCGACTTCGCCACCTACTCGAAGGGCGGCGCCGTCATTGCGATGGTCGAGGATTATGTCGGGCGCGATCGTTTCCGCGACGGCCTGCGCGCGCATGTGCGCCGTTTCCCCCACGCGAGTGCAACGTCGAAAGACCTCTTCGAGTCGTTGGAGGGGGCAACCGGCGACCGCCAGATCGGCGCCATATTCGAAAGCTTCCTCGCCCAGACCCACGCGCCGATCGTGACCGGCGCGCTGTCCTGCAAAGGCGCGCCGCAGCAAAGCGCGACGCAGAACACATATTCGCCGCTCGCCCTATCTCTGCCGCAGCAGCGCTGGGCGATACCGCTATGCTCGAGGTCTCTCGGCACATCGGGTTTCGGTCAACGCGCGTGTACCGTTCTGACGGAGCGTGAAGCCCCGTTGCAGCTTGGCGACAAAACCTGCCCGCAGTTCGTATCGCTGAACAACGGGACGGGTTACTTCCACCCCGCCCACGACGCCGACGGCTGGAAGACGCTCGCCGCACAGCTCAATCGCCTTCCGGCCGACGATCAGCGCACGTCGCTCGACGGCGCGCGCGCGGCCTTTGCGGGCAACGCCATTCAGCCTGCCGCCTTTCTCGACCTCCTGGACCGCGCCGCCGCGTCCACCGACGGCGCCGTCTTGACGAATGCCGTCGGTCAAGCCGCGCGGCTCGAGATCAGCGTGCCGGAGGACGCCGTCGCGGCCTATCGGGCATGGGTGCGCGCGACATTGGAGGAGCCTTTCGCCCGCACCGCCAAGCAGCGTGGCGCGCAAGAGGCCGCGCTCGCATTGCTGCGCGCGCTCGCGGTCAACGGCCGCGATCCGGCCGTCCGCGCGCGTTTGGCGGAAGCAGGCCGCTCGATGATCCAGGGCGTCCTGCAACTGCCGATTCAGCGCGGCGCGACCCCGCGAGATTTGTCCATGCGCGTCGCGATCGAAGACGGCCCGCCCGAACTCTTCGACACGCTGCTGAAATCCGTCCAAGGCAGCAGGGATGTGCTCTTCCGCTGGGACGCCTTACGCGCCCTCGCGCACACGACGCGGCCGGCCGACCGCGCGAAGTTTGCCGCGGCGCTGAAAGGCCTCAAGGGAATCGAAGTCATATTCGCACTCCTGGAGTTGGCGGACGACCCGGCGACGGCGGCCTTCGTCTGGGACATCATGAAGACGCAAGTGGACGATTTTGCCGCCCGCGACGGCTCCCTGACGCGGCACGTTGCGCTGTTCGCGCGCGGCCTCTGCACGGCCGAGGGCCGCGCCGATCTCGCGGCCTTCGTCGCCGCCAACAAGGTCAAACTCAAAGAGAACGAAAACACGACGGCGCGCATGCTGGATACCATCGATCACTGCGCCGGGCTGCGTGCCGTGCAAGGCCCGCCGCTTGCGCAAGCGCTGCGGTCGCGCGAGACAAAGGTCGCCGCCCGCCGCATGGGTCCGCAGGAAGATGGCGCCGTCGCCTTGATGTTCGATCAGCTGGCGACCGCGCGGTCGGAGCGGGGCGCCTCGTTCGGCGAAGTCGTCGCCACATGCGGCCAGAAATTCCCGAAGGCCTCGCTGTTGGAGATCTGCGCCGCCACGCCGGCGCCGGCCGCCTGTCGCGACCTCCGCCTCATGGCGGAGCAGTGCATGCGCTAGGCGCGAAGCTTCAGCGCCTTCGGCATCACCTCGAACACGGCGGGCAATATGCCCGGCGTCTCGCCGTCGACTTCCAGAAACACGGGCTCGCCCGCCGTCGCTTCGACCGGCGTCGCGATGACCGACCTGCCGCGAAACACCCGCACATTGGGATTGTTCACATGCGCGCCGGTATAGATGTCGTTCATCGAGCGCATGATGTCGCGCCGCGACGCGTCGCCGATGACGATGACGTCCAGCATCCCGTCGTCGGGCGAGGCATCCGGCGCCACCCGCATCCCTCCGCCGAAGAACTGGCCGTTGCACACGGCGCACGTCGAAATCGAGATCACGTCGTCGAACACGTCGTCGACCTTCAGCCGCACGGGCTTGGCCTTGTACTTCATCATGCTGACAAGGCTGCCCCACGTGAACGCAAACCGCCCGGTCCAGCGCTTGATCCGCGTCGCGCGGTTCACGCGATGCATGACGTCGCCGCTCATGCCAAAGCTCGCGATGTTGGCAAAGTGCCGCCGCTCGGTCTTGCCGTCGCCCGAGAGATAACTGAGTTGCCCCACATCGATCCGCCGCACCTGACCCTCGGCGATGCGCCGCAGCGAGGCGTCGAATCCGGCAGCGATATCGAACGTCTTGCGAAAATCGCCGCCCGTGCCCGTGTTCAGCAACGCGAACTCGGCCTCCGGATTGATCGCGATCCCGTTCGAGAAGAACCCGTTGACGACCTCGTTGATCGTCCCGTCCCCGCCGACGGCGACGACGCGCCCGAACCCGTCGCGCAAAGCGTGCGAGGTCAACCGCGCCGCATCCATCGGCCCATTGGTGAGCGCGACCGTCAAAGACCCGGTCACGTCGGCCAACCGCCGCGCGATCATGTCGGTATCGCGCCCGGTCTTGCCCCCGGCCGATCGCGGATTGATGACGGCGAGCGTCTTCATCATGCGCGCGCCAAAGCCTGATAGCGCCAAGCGATCGACGCGATCTGCCGCTGCTTCTCCGCCTCAGTCCAACCCAATTCGGCCGCCATGATCGACGCCGCGTCTTCCACCGCGCGCGGCTCAAGCGGCCCAAGTGTCCCAAGCCCCGTGCGCCGGAACAACGCGTCGTCCAACGTCATCGCCATTTCCGATCGTACGGCGAACGCCACTTCCGCGGCAATGTCCGG
>JAEUMM010000092.1 GCA_016792645.1 Alphaproteobacteria bacterium
GAGATGGCGCAGCTCCTCACCTACACCCGCGACGGCGACACGATCACGGTGAAGAACGTCCGCAACTTCAACTGGACCGGCCCCGACAAAGCCGACGAGAAGTGGGAAACGCGCACCTACGCGCTCAGCAACCTCAAATCCGTCGACGTGCTGTCGCTCTATTGGAAAGGCCCGCGCATCGCGCACACCTATTTCAGCTTCGTCTGGGCGAACGGCGAGGCGCTCTCCCTCTCCGTCGAAATCCGCAAAGAAGTGGACGAGACTTACTCCCCCGTCGCCGGCTTCTTCAAAGCCTACGAACTCTCGATCCTTGCCGGCGACGAACGCGACTTCTACGGCTGGCGCATCCACTTCCCGAAGGAAGACCTGCAACGCTTCCGCACGCGCGCCAACACGCAAGAGGCCGGCAAGCTTCTCATAACCTTGCTCGACGCCGCCAACGATCTCGCCGCCAAGCCCGAGTTCTACAACACGCTCACCGAGAACTGCACGACCGAGGTCTGGATGCTCACCGACGCGCTCGATCTGGGCAAACCGCTCGACTGGCGCATGTTCGCCTCAGGTTACCTGCCCGACTTCCTCCACGACCTGAAGATCCTCGACACCACACGCCCCATTGCCGAGTTGCGCGAACACGCCCACACGATGCCCGCCGTGCGCAAGGCGATGGCCGACGGCCTGACCGGCCCCGCGTTCTCAAGCGCCATTCGCGCCGGCACACCATAGGTATTTGGCTCACCCGCGCCGGTTAGAACGCCTTTGCCGTATTGTAAACCATTAGAGGCAGACTGATCCTCTTGCGCGCGGCATCGCCGCCGCGTTGGGAGCACTGTCGTGGACTTGGCTGTCGCCCTTCTCTACTGGGTCATCGTTGCGCTATGGCTCGCCGTGCTGGTGACGCTCGTCGTCTTCGTCATGCGCACGCGCGACGTCGCGCACACGATGGGCTTGCTGCTCCTGGTGCTGGGCATCGACACCGTGCGCAACATCGTCGAGAACATCTACTTCGGCATCTATTGGGGCGCGGTCTTAGGGTTGTTCCCGGCCAACTACGCCGCCCCGCTCGAAGTCTGGTACGCCGTCGCCATCCCCAAGGTCATCAACCTGATCGCGGGCAGCATGGTGCTCGGTATCCTCTTGCTGCGCTGGCTTCCCGCCGCCATGCGCGACCGCACGCGAATGCAAAAGCGCATCCAAGAGGCCGAACGCCAAAAGCACGCGCTGACCAGCGCCCTCGACGAATCCGAAATCGCCGTCCTCCTGCTCGACCCCTCCGATCCCGGCCGCCGCATCGTCTTCGCCAACAAAGCCTACGCCACGCTGACCGGCGACGCGCTCGACAGCTCGCTCGGCAACCCGTGGGACATCCACCTCCCCGCGAACGCCGGCAAAGACGACGTCGCCGCCCGCGCCGCAATCAAAACGGCCATCGCCGAAACGCGCGCCTTCACCGCCCAACTCACGCTCGCCCGCACCGGCGGCGGCAGCAAGCGCTGCGACGTTTACGTCGCCCCTCTCAAGATCCAAGGCGCGCCCGCCCTCGTCGCCGTTACCTTCCGCACCGCCCACGAGATCGAAGCGACGGCGCAACTCGCCCACGCCGAACGCATGCAGCAGCTTGGCCTCGTCGCCAGCGGCGTCGTGCACGACTTCAACAACATGCTGACCGTCATGGTCGGCAACCTCGAGATCCTGGATCACAGCATGGCGGTGGGCAGCGCCGAACGCTCCGCCCTCGACATGGCCGTGACCGCAACGATGCGCTCATCGGATCTTGCGCACCACTTCCTCGACTATTCGCGCCAACGCGCGAAGGGCGCCGAGAAACTCGACGTCAACGACATCGTGCGCCACGCGATCCCCCTCCTCGTCAACGCCGTCGGCAAGCACGTACTCGTCCAGACGGCGCTCAGCAGCGAACGCGCCCTCGTCGCGCTCGACCGCGTGATGTTCGAGAACGCGTTGATGAACTTGAGCCTCAACGCCGGCGACGCGATGCCCAGCGGCGGCACGCTCACGATCTCGACCACGGTGGAGCGAAGCGCGTCCGGCGCCCCCCAAAACGTCGTCGTTACCGTCGCCGACACCGGTCACGGCATGACGCAAGACGTCGCCGACCGCGTCTTCGAACCGTTCTTTACGACCAAGGAAGGCAAAGGCACCGGCATGGGCCTGCCCTCGGTGCAGCATTTCGTGCAAAGCGCCAACGGAACGATCGCCGTGAAGAGCGCACCCGGCGCCGGCACCGCCATCACGATGCGCTTCCCGCCCGCGGTCGCGGCGCAATCGCGCGCCGCCTGAGTCGCGTCGGCCAACAGGAAACTGTCCCCGTAAGCACGGCGGGCAGCGGCCAAATCAAACAAAATCGTGTCCGAATCGCCGAAATCCCCCGCGGCGAGCGGCATGGCGACGTGTCCCCCCATTTGCATCGCGTAAGGGATACGTTACAGGTCCGTAATCTGAGCGCCGTGCGTATTCGTGAGAACTACCGATAGTTGGGGAGTGACTGGATGCTTTTCTACCCGCAAGAGCGGCTTGCGCTATTCATCGACGGTGCAAATCTCTACTCCGCGGCCCGCGCTTTGGGCTTCGACATCGACTACAAAAAACTTCTGACCGAGTTCTCGAAGAAAGGCATCCTGGTTCGCGCGTATTATTACACCGCGTTGCTTGAGGATCGCGAATTCTCGCCTCTACGCCCCTTGGTCGATTGGCTCGATTACAACGGCTATACGCTCGTCACCAAAAGTGTTCGCGAGTTCACGGACGCGGCCGGCCGGCGTAAGATCAAAGGCAACATGGACATCGAAATCTCCGTCGACATGATGGAACTGGCGCCTTCGGTCGACCACATCGTCCTCTTCTCCGGCGACGGCGACTTCCGCCGCCTCGTCGAATCGGTGCAGCGCCGCGGCCGCCGCGTCAGCGTCGTCTCAAGCTTGCGCACCCAGCCCGCCATGGTCTCCGACGACCTGCGCCGCCAAGCCGACCACTTCATCGAACTGGTCGACCTCCAACCGCTGATCGCGCGCGAAGGCGTCAGCCCGCGCCAGCATCACGACCGCCCGGAGCGCACGCCGCCGCAAAACTACATCCCCCAACCCGTCAGCCTCGACGGCGGCGATTGATGCAATGAAAGCGCCGCGCAGCGTCCAAGCCGCGGCGCTCGGCGCGAGCGAAGAACCGCCGCGCGACTGCCCCCTCTGTCCCCGCCTCGCCGCCTACCGCGCCGAGAACAAGATCAAACACCCGGACTGGTTCAACGCCCCCGTCCCCAACTTCGGCGCACCCACAGCACGCCTCCTAATCGTGGGGCTAGCCCCCGGCGTCAGCGGCGCGAACCGCACCGGCCGCCCCTTCACCGGCGACTTCGCTGGCGAACTGCTCTACGGCACGCTTCTCAAATACGGATTCGCCAAAGGCAAATACGAAGCCCGCCCCGACGACGGCCTCATGCTGATCGATGCGCGCATAGCGAACGCGGTACGCTGCGTCCCGCCGGAAAACAAACCGACGCCCGAAGAAGCAGCAACCTGCCGCGTCTTCCTGCGCGCCACCCTCGAAAACATGAGAAACCTGAAGGCAATCGTAGCCCTAGGCCGCATCGCCCACGACGCGACGCTCCGCGCCTTCGAACGCAAACTCGCAGCCCACACCTTCGCCCACGCCGCCACCCACGACCTCGGCCGCGTGACGATGATCGATAGCTTCCACTGCTCGCGCTACAACACCAACACCGGCAAACTCACGACCCCGATGTTCGAAGCGGTCTTCGCCGAAGCGCGCCGCCTACTGTCGTAACTCAAGCGCTTCGCGCACGGTCGCGCGATAACCGCGGCTCACCTTCAGCTCCCGCCCATCCGTCAACCGCACGACGGCATCGCCGTTCGAGAGCGGCGCAAGCTCGCGAACGCGATCGACGGCCACAATCGTCCGCCGATGGATACGCACGAACCGCGCCGGATCGAGCTTCGCCTCGAACGCCACCGACGTCTCGCGGATCAAATGCGTCGCCGCCCCGGCATGCAGCGCCAGATAATTGCCCTGCGTCTCGATCCAATCGACGACATCCATCTCGACCAGACTCACGCGCCCACGCGCACCAACCTGAACCACCCGCAAGAATCCGGGCTCAGGCGCGGACTCGACGCGCGCCAAGGGCAGCGCATGCGCAATCCCCGCAAAGGCGGCTAGCGTGAAAGACAGCAACAACCAGTTCGCCGCCAGATGGAGGGGCAGCGTCACCTCCACAGGACGCGTATCGCCAACCCCGAACAACGGCGCGAGCAGGCACGACGCCAAAATCAACCCGAACGCAATCGCCACGCTGCTCGCCGCATGAAATCCCGTGTGCCGCACAGCCAACGCGCCCGCCACCCGAAACCGCCGCACCATCATGAACACGAGCGGCGCCGCCGACGCGCCGAGCAAACTCGCCGTCGTCAAGCGCAACACCTCCGCGCTCCAAGCCGGCGAGACCAAGTCACCGGGATCGAGCGCGACCAGGAACACGAACCAATACGAGAACCCGACGGCCGCCTGCCGCGCCAGCGGATCGGCACGCTGCCAAAGCGCGCGTGTGTGATGAAAGCTCATGGCGCAAATCTGCGGCGAACCGCCCGCCGCTGTCCAGCACATCGCCCCTTTGTGATGAAGCGGTGTTCGCGCGTGACCAATCGCACCCGCCTTCAGTACCGCTTCCGCTGGCCCTCCCCCAGATTGAGGCCACGACAAAAGGGCGCCGCCATGACCACCGCCAAACTGATCGCCGCCGCGATGCTGTTCGCCTCGATCGCCGCCGCTCAAGCCGCCGACACCGAAAGCGGCCGCATCGAAGGCCTCCGCGAGCAAGGCCTCACCGTCTACAAGGCCATCCCCTTCGCCGCCCCGCCGACCGGCGACCTGCGCTGGAAACCGCCGCAGCCCGTCAAACCCTGGACCGGCACGCGCCCCGCGAAAACCTTCGGCCCGGCTTGCATGCAAACCGGCGTCTCAATGCCCGGCGAAACGCCGCCGCAGACGAGCGAAGACTGCCTCACGCTCAACATCTGGACCCCAGCCGAAGCACCCTCGCGAGCGCCCGTCCTCGTCTGGATCTACGGCGGCGGCTTCGCCAACGGCTCGGCGTCGATGCCGCTCTACTGGGGCGACCGCCTCGCCAAGCGCGGCGTCGTCGTCGTCACCGTCGCCTACCGGGTCGGCGCGCTGGGCTTCCTCGCCCACCCGGAACTCACGCGCGAGTCCCCGAATCACAGCTCCGGCAACTACGGCCTGATGGATCAGATCGCCGCGCTCGAATGGGTCAAGCGCAACATCGCGTCCTTCGGCGGCGATCCAAACCGCGTCACCATCGCCGGCCAATCCGCC
>JAEUMM010000311.1 GCA_016792645.1 Alphaproteobacteria bacterium
ATCGAGATGAAACTCGACCATCGGCGCATTCCACTTGGCGACCGCGCGCAAGATCACGCCCGGCGACACCGTGTGATCCGACCAGCCACAAGCAAAGCCCGTCGCATCCGCAATCGTCTTCAGCGCACCCAGATTCGCCTCGTCCGGCGGCGTCGGATAAGCCGACACCGTGTGAAGCAGCGTCACGTCGCGCGCGCCATGCTTTCGCAACACATCGGCCGCATGCGTGATTTCAGGGATCGTCGCCATGCCGGTCGACAGGATCACGGGTTTCCCCGTCGCCGCGCACGCCGCAAGCAGCGCATCCCACATCAATTCATACGACGCGATCTTGTACGCATCGACATGCGGACGAAGTTCCTCGACCGCCTTGAGATAAAACGGCGTGCACATGAACTGCACGCCCTGCGATCGGCAACGTTCCGCAATCGGCCCCAGAAACGAGACGGGAAGCTCCCATTCGCGCCGTGCACGATGCTTCGCGCTTTGCGCCAAGATCTCAGGCGCGAACATCTCGTCGATCTTGAACAGCTGAAACTTGACCGCCCCGCATCCGATCGCCGCCGCGCGATCGATAAATTCGAACGCGCGCGCGAGGTCGCGGTCGTGATTGCTCGAGACTTCGGCAATGAACAGACACGCCATCGGTCGCCCCAACCAATCCGTAAACAGACGTTAACCAATTCTAAAGCCGCGACCGTTACCAAGTTCATAACGCCGCCGAAGCGCGAGGACGCTCAGTGACCGCCGCAACACAGAAATCGACGCCGATCGCCAACGACGGCACACATCGCGGCGCGATCATCGACCGCGTGAACGGCTTCGACATCGTCGCCTGCGAAACCTGCGGCTTCCGCCATGTGCTGCCGCTGCCGACGGCGAAGGAGCAGCGCGCGGCCTACGAAGAAGCCTACTACCGGGACGAAAAGCCGACGTATCTCACGCGCGCACGCGAAGACGCGGAGTGGTCGCGCCTCGCCTGGGACGATCGCCTCTCGCTATTCGAAGATTTGCTGAAGCCCGAAGCAACGCGCGCGCTCAGCGTCCTCGACATCGGCTGCGGCCCCGGTTGGTTCTTGAAAATCGCCGCCGATCGCGGCTGGAAAACACAAGGCATCGAGCCCTCGCGCCAAGCTGCCGAACACGCGCAAAGCATCGGCCTCAACATCATCAACGCCATGTTCGACGGAACGACGGCGCCGAGTGTCGCCTGCGCCGATGTCGTGCATTTGAACAACATGCTGGAACACGTCGCCGATCCGATCGCACTCCTGCGTCTCGCGATCGCGCGCGCATGGCCCGGCGGTTTGATCTGCGTCGGCGTGCCCAACGACTACAACGCGCTGCAAGAAGCCGCGCGCGCATCTGGCACACCACCGTGGTGGCTCGCACCACCGCACCACCTGAATTACTTCGACTTCGCATCGCTGGAAGGCGTACTAAAGCGACTCGGGCTCGACGTCATCGAAACGCTGACGAGTTTCCCGATGGAACTGTTTCTGCTCATGGGCGAAAACTACATCGGCAACGACACCGTCGGCCGCCAATGCCATCTGCGCCGCAAGCAATTCGATTTGGCGCTGGAAAATGCAGGCCTCGGCGATGTGCGCCGCAAACTGTACGGCGCGCTCGCGAAAGCGGGCATCGGACGCGAGGCGATTATCGTCGCGCGCAAACCTTGGGCGTAAATATGTCGAGCGAAACCACGCCCTTCTTCATCGTCTCCTCCGGCCGCTCCGGCACGGCGATGATGGAACGTCTGTTCAGCTGCTTTCCGCAGGCTGAGATGCATCACGAATACATGGTGCATCACATCCAGCCCGCTGCCGTGAAATACCACATGGGCCTGATCGGCCTCGGCGAAGCGATGAACACGCTGCGCGCCACCCACGCCGCCGCGATCCATTATTCTGAAGCCCCGCTCTGGGGCGACGCGTCAAACAAGCTGTCGTGGCTGATCCCCGCGCTCCAGCTCATGTTCCCGACCGCGCGCTTCGTCCACCTCATCCGCGATGGCCGCAAAGTCGCGAGCTCCTATTTCCATAAGCTCGGCGCCGAGTGTTACGACGATCACTCGACGGCGGCGCTGCAACGCTACTACGACGCGCGCGGCGAACTTCCCGCGCCACCGCCCGAGAAGAAGTACTGGTGGCCCCTCCCGCCGCGCGGTCATCAGCAGGAACTGGAATTCCTGACCTACAACCAGTTTCAGCGCATCGCCTTCCACTGGGCCGAGATCAACCGCACGATCATCCACGACCTCGACGTCATCCCGCAGGAACGCCGTCACACGGTCCGTCTCGAAGACCTCGTCGGCCGCGCCGACGCGCGTCAAGGATTGCTTAACTTCTTAGGCCTGCCCTGGGACGACCGCGTGGTCGGCCTGCTCAACCGCCCGCACAATGTGAACCGCCCCGAAGACTATCCGCTGACCCGCGAACAGAACGAACAGTTCAAACTCATCGCCGGCGACGTGATGCAAAGCTTCGGCTACGACCGCAGGCCCGAGTACCGCGTGGCGTATTAGACGCGCAGCCGCGAATAACAAACCGTCTAAACCCGAACTTAACCACGAGAGTCCGACGCTGGGGCCGGCTGCACTCCCACCCGCGGACCCTCAATGACCTTCTCGTGCGATCTTTGCGACAACACCTCGCTTGAGCAGGTGTACGCGCCGCAGAACTCCCCCCGCCGCCTCACTGTTTGGCTCTGCTCGCACTGCGGATTGCTGCAAAGCCTGCCGCGCACCGATCGCGCCGAACGAAAAGCGGCCACGATCTCGTCCGGCGCCGACTGGGGCAACCTGCGTTACGGCAAAGGCTTCCGCGCCGAAGCAAACCTTGCCACGCTGAGACCGTTCCTGAACAAGCAGCGCCCGCTACGTGTCCTGGACATCGGCGCCAACCGGGGCGCCTTCGGCCTCGAACTGAAGTCCGCATATCCGAAAGCCCACATCATGGGCATCGAACCGGACGAACGCGTCGTCGGCGCCTGGGCCGGCAAGCCCGGCTTCACGTGGCTGCACGCGCGCCTCGAAGACACGCGCCTAGAAGACGAAGGCTTCGACGTCATCTATTCCTGCCACACACTGGAACACCTGAAGAGCCCGCGCCAATCCCTCCTCGCGCACCGCGCGAACTTAGCGCCCAACGGTTACCTGCTGCTCGAAGTGCCGAATACCGCGATCATCGGCTCGAACGACATTGTCGAAGAATTCTTCATCGACAAGCACCTCTACCACTTCTCACCGCGCTCGCTGGCGAAGCTGCTCTCGGTCTGCGGCTTCCGCGCTGTCGCCATCGGCGATCCGCGCGACAGCGTCAACATCACCGTCGTTGCCGTGAAAGCCGACGCCGTGTCACCGGCCGTCGCCGCCGACCCGCGCGAAGTCGAAGCCGCCGCCGCATTGATCTCCGCGTATCATGCGCAGCGCCTGCAAAACCTAAGCGCCCTCGTCCAGGTCGCCGCCATGATCGACGCCATGGCCCCGCGCAAGGTCGCGATCTGGGGCGCAGGCCGCCTGCTCAACAGCCTGATCCTCAACGGCGGCCTACGCCCGCAAGCGCTCGCCGCCGTCGTCGACAAACACCTGATCCGCTACGCGAACGAAGCGCACGGCGTCCGCCTCACCGCGCCCGAAGATCTGGGCAACGTCAGACCCGACATCGTCGTCGTCATGTCGCGCAGCTTCGCCAACGAAATCCGCATCGAAGCGCAAGAACGCGCGCCCGGCTGCGAGGTCCTCGCCTACACCGACCTCCTCGCGCGCGCCAAAACGCAAATGGCGGCGTAATGGAACACCGATGAACGCAAACATCCAGCTGTCCCAACTCAGCGCAAACCTCGCGGCCCAAGACGACGACGACATCGACCGTCTGGCCGCGCACGCGCGCGAAATCCGCCGCCTGTCCGTCGCCGCGATCTATCACGCAACATCAGGCCATCCCGGCGGCTCACTCTCCTGCGCCGACATCTTGTCGGTGCTCTACGGCCAAGAGCTTGCGCTCGACGCATCGAACGTAGCATCGCCCGACCGCAACCGCTTCGTCTTGTCGAAAGGCCACGCAGCTCCGGCGCTCTACGCAACCTGGGCCTCCTTCGGCCTGATGGATCGCAAGACGGCACTGTCGCTGCGCAAACTCGGCAGCATCGCCCAAGGCCATCCGCACGTGCTCGACACCCCGCTCGCCGAAACAAGCACAGGCTCCCTCGGCCAAGGCTTCTCCACCGCCATCGGCATGGCGCTGGGCTTACGCCATCAGCGCAAAGCCGCACGCGTCTACACGCTCCTCGGCGACGGCGAAATGCAGGAAGGCGAAGTCTGGGAAGGCGCGATGTGCGGCGCCCATCACAAGCTGTCCAATCTCTGCGCCATCATCGACTACAACAAACTCCAATCCGACGACCGCAACGAAGCGATTATGGGCCTCGAACCGCTCGCGCAAAAATGGCGCGCCTTCGGTTGGCACACGCTCGAAATCCTCGGCCACGAAATCCCAGCCATCACCGCCGCCTTCGACGAAGCCCGCGCCATCAACTGGCGCCCGACGGTCATCATCGCCCATACGATCAAAGGCCGTGGCGTCCCGTACATGGAAGATCAGCCGCTCTGGCACGGCAGCGTGAAACTCACGCGCGAGCAGACGGAAACCGCATTGCTGTCGCTCGGCACCTCCGCCATCGAAATGAAGGAGCTGCTCGATGTCCGCTAGCCCCCAGCTCATCGGCTCCAGCGGCGACTCGCTGCGCGAAGCCTTCGGCAAAGCGCTCAGCGCCTGCGCCAACGATTACCCGAACGTCGTCGTCCTCGACGCCGACATCGCCGGCGGCACCGGCGTGCATCACTTCCGCAAATCCCACCCCGACCGCTTCTTCCAATTCGGCATCGCCGAACAGAACATGATGGCCGCAGCCGGCGGCATGGCCGCGACGGGCCTCATCCCCGTCGTCACGACCTTCGCCGTCTTCTGCCTACGCGCCATCGAGCAAGCGCGCCTCTCGATCGCCTACGCCAAGCGCAACGTGAAAATCGTAGCAAGCCATCCGGGCCTCGACGTCGGCCCCGACGGCGGCTCCGCGCAAGCGCTCGAAGACCTCGCCGCCTTCCGCGCCATCCCCGGCATGACCGTCATCTCGCCCGCCGACGCCGAAGAAATGGCGCAGGCCACACGCGCCGTGCTCGACTTCGACGGCCCCGTCTACATGCGCACCGGCCGCAGCGGCTCGAAGCGCCTCTTCGGCCCCGACCACAAATTCGAAATCGGCAAAGGCCAAGTCCTTTGCAATGGGAACGACGTCACCCTCGTCGCCTGCGGCGTCGAAGTCGCCCGCGCGCTCGAAGCGGCAGACCTGCTCGCGAAAGACGGCATCGCCGCCCGCGTCATCAACATGCCCACGATCAAGCCGATCGACACCGCGCTCCTCGCCATCGCGTCGAAGGAAACCGGCTGCATGGTCACAGCCGAAGATCACAACATCTACGGCGGCCTCGGTGGCGCCGTCGCCGAAGCACTCGCTCAGACAACGCCCTGCCCGATCGAATTCGTCGGCGTGCGCGACGTCTTCGGCCAATCCGGCGAACCGGACGAACTCGCCGAACACTACAAACTCACCGCGCCATACATCGCAGAAGCTGCACGCCGCGCCATCGCACGCAAGAAGAAAAACAAATGAGCACGCTCGCCAACCGCACAGCTTTCGTCACCGGCGGCAGCCGCGGCATCGGCAAAGCCATCGTGCGCAAACTGGTGAAAGCCGGCGCACGCGTCGCCTTCACCTACCGCGGCGAACGCGACCAAGCCCTCGCGCTGCAAAAGGAACTCGACAACACCGCCATCGCTTTGCAGATGGAAGTAACCGACCGCGCCTCCGTCGCGCACGCGATGGATGAAGCGGCAAAACACTTCGGCGAATTCTCGATCCTCGTCAACAACGCCGGCATCAACAAACCGACCGACTTCGACCAAGTCACCGACGTCGACTGGGATCAAATCCTGGGCGTTAATCTCAAAGGTCCCTTCATCTGCAGCCAAGTCGCCCTGCCCCATCTGAAGGCAGCGGGCGGCGGCTCCATCATCCACATCGGCTCGGTCAGCGGCCAATACGGCGGCCCGCGCACGGCACACTACGCGGCCTCGAAAGCGGGCCTCATCTCGCTCAGCCAAGTGATCGCGCGCTTCGGCGCCAAATCGAACATCCGCTCGAACGTCGTCGCCGCCGGCCTCATCCAATCCGACATGGCCGCAGCCGGAATGGCCTCACCTGCCGTCGCGAAAGCGGCTGAAACGATCGTCCTCGGCCGCCTCGGTACAGCTGATGAAGTCGGCGACGCCGTCGTCTATCTCGCAGGCCCCGCCTCCAGCTACATCACCGCACAGACGCTCAACGTCAACGGCGGCTTGTACTTCTGATGAAGAAGAAAACTCTGCTCATCGTGTCCGGCGGCGTGCAGGCGATCCACGGCATCAAACGTGCGAAGGATTTCGGCTGCCACGTCGTGGTCAGCGACCT
>JAEUMM010000326.1 GCA_016792645.1 Alphaproteobacteria bacterium
GCTGGTGACGGGGCTTTTTGCGGTCGGTCTTCTTCTGGCAACGGCTAAGAGCGACACGGTCGTCTTCCCGTTTCTCAGTTTGCACGCCCTTTGGCACCTAGTCGGCGCGTTCGGGTTCGTCGCCTTGTGGGCCTTCAACGAGCGGCGGTTCGAACGCGCTCCTTGAGGGTCCTTCGGGACTTTGACGAACGCCGGCGAACATGCGCCGGCCACTACGCGGGGCTCCTGGTTCGTGTTCGCCACAGGCTGTAGATCACACCGGTAGCCAGGATGGCGAAGGTCACGCTCAGGGACCACACCGGCGGAAACTTCTCGAGCGCCAGCAGGTCGGCAATGAAGATCTTCGCCCCGATGAAGACCAGCAACGCCGCCAGTGCGTATGTGAGAAAGTGAAAGCGGTGGATCATCGCGGCCAGCGCAAAGTAGAGCGCGCGCAGTCCCAGGATCGCAAATATGTTGGAGGTGTAAACGATGTAGGGATCGGTGGTGATTGCGAAGATGGCCGGGACGCTGTCGACCGCAAAAATCACATCGGCGACTTCGATGAGAACCAGGGCGAGGAACAACGGGGTTGCGAACAGAACCATTCTGCCGCGGGCGTCCGGACGACGGACGAAGAAGCGATCGCCGTGGGGCTCGTCGGTGACGTTGAACACCCTGCGGACAAGGCCGATCATCGGGTTGGCGCCGACATCGTAGGTCTTGTCCGCCATCAGAAACATCTTGATGCCGGTGAAGACCAGGAAGACGGCAAAGAGGTAGAGCACCCACGCGAACTCGGCGACAAGGGCAGTGCCCACGCCGATCATGACGGCGCGCAGCACGATCACGCCCAAAATGCCCCAGAACAACACCCTGTGCTGAAACTGCTGAGGAACGGCGAAGTACGCAAATATCATGGCGATGACGAACACGTTGTCCATCGCCAGCGATTTTTCGACGACAAAGCCCGTCAGGTACTCAAGGCCGGCTTGATCGCCCAATTGGGTCCATACCCAGGCGCCGAACAAGAGGCCGATCCCAATGTAGCCGGCCGACAGCGTGACACTTTCTGCGACGCCGATGACGTGATTGTCCCGATGCAGTACGCCAAGGTCGAAGGCGAGCAACGCCACGACGACCGTCATGAAGGCCGCCCACATCCAAACGGGCGTGCCCAGAAATTCGGCGATAAGCAGATCCATTGTGGCCCCAGAACCGCCGGCGATGTCGACGCAAATCCGACATCGCGAAAGCTCAGCGGAGCGCTTTCACCAGAGGGGCCCGGATCGATTTCCAAGTGGGATCGAGGTTTGAAGTTTCAAGGGGTTTGCGCCAAACCGTTGAGATGCCTCGCAGCCGCCGTCCCGCAGCACTGATCCAGTCACCTGACCTCAGCGTAGACCTCAGGCTGTTAGAAGGCCGTTTGTGCCCGCAAACGGCGGTGTCGGTTTCGGCTGCATAGGCGCGGCCGAACCATAGCCAAGCACTGTCCGCGCCTAACCTTATTGATTGACAGGGAGTGCCGTGACGACATGCGACGCATTGCAACAGTATTAGCGGCCGGGGCGGTGATCACGGGCTGCGCTTCGCAACCGGAGTTTGCCGCGCGCCCTCCCACGCGTGAACTCGTTCTCGAAAAGACGCTTGCGGGGCGCACCTTGGGCGAAGGCGCGTTCGTGAACAGCATCACGGGCGGAGAAACGAAATTCTCCGTCGTGATCGATGGCAACTGGGACGGGAAAGTCCTGACGCTGGTCGAAGACTTCACCTACGCGGACGGATCGACGGATCGCAAGACCTGGCGTCTCACCAAAACGGGCGAGGGCGCCTATCAAGGCGTACGCGAAGACGTGATCGGCTACGCCAAAGTGCGTCAGGACGGGGCAGGCGTCAGGCTCGACTACTACGTCACATTGTCGACCGGTCTCGGCGGCATCGACGTCCGCTTTCAGGACTTGCTCTACCTGAACGACGACGGCTCGATCGCCAATCAGGCGGTGGTTTCCAAATTCGGTCTTCGTGTCGGGCGCGTGAACATAACGATGCGGCCGCAGTGATCGCCTGGTCTAGAAGCGCACGGCCTAGTTTCAAGCACGTGACAAAAAAATAAAGGAATGCGCACTGACGATCCGCTCACGGAGCAACCCCGTAAGCGCTAGTCGAATTGCCGGTGACGATCATCTGTCGCCGCAATTTGAAACCACTCAAGGAGATCAAACATGTCATTTCTGCGTAGCGCCATTATGGCCGTCGCACTCGTCCTTCCCGCTGTGACCGCGCCCGCGTTCGCCGGTGGAATGTCCAAGACCGCATCGAACACCGTCGTCGACGTCGCGCTCTCGAACCCCGATTTCTCGACGCTGGTCGCCGCGCTCAAGGCCGCCGATCTTGTTGATGCGCTGAAGGGCCCGGGGCCGTTCACGGTGTTCGCGCCGACCAACGCCGCCTTCGCGGCGCTGCCGGCGGGCACGGTCGACAACCTACTGAAGCCCGAGAACAAGGCGCAACTTCAGGCGGTGCTCAAGTTCCACGTCATTCCGGCGAAGATCGAATCTTCCGCCCTTGCGGGTAAGAAGCTGACGTCGCCGCCGACGCTTCAAGGCGGAACGCTGGCCGTCGACGGCACGAAGGGCGTCGTCGTAGGCGGCGCAAACGTAACGACCGCCGACGTGAAGGCCTCGAACGGCGTCGTACACGTCATCGACAAGGTACTCCTGCCCGCCAACTAGCGCGCCGCAGCATCAGGGGCGGCACGCCAGGCTTTCAAGCCGGTGCCGCCCTTTTTTGGCCGACGGCCCCGGCTCAGCCGACGCGCTAGCCTAGGACAATCAGAACCTTATGAGTTGCTCCGTCGTCCTTCAGCGAAAGCGCTGAACTGGTGGACATCTTCAGGCCGTCGACGCGAACCTCCGCCA
>JAEUMM010000334.1 GCA_016792645.1 Alphaproteobacteria bacterium
GACGCCAACGAGCCGTTGCGGCCGAGAAATTCCGTTCGATCGCCCGTCCACGATGTCTGCTGGCCCGCGAGGTCCGCGAACGCGACGTGAGAAGTAAAGGCGGTGTTCCACGGATTGCGGGCGAAGATCGCGCCGGTATGCTCATCGCGGCTGGTGGCGATGATCGGCGTCGTCAACCCGCGCGGCGGTCCCATCAGCCATTCGACGTAGCCGGTCAACGTCAGGCGGCGCGTCTGACCCGACGTCTTGCGGATGGTCAGGCGCGAGATCTTGATCGGATCGTCCTTGGCCACATACTGCAGCATGTAGAAGGCAAGACCGTTGGCCGTGTGTTCGAAGCGGGTGTAGCCCTGCCCGTGCCGAACCAGATAGGACGTCGCGCTCCGCCGAATGGGGGAGGGCGTCGGGGTCCAAACTTCACCGGTCTCATCGTCGCGGATATAGATGACTTCCGGCGTGCGGTCGCAGATCGGATCATTCGACCATTCGGTAAGCTGGTTCTCGCGGCTGCTCGCGCTCCAGGTATAGCCGCCGCCGTCGGCCGAGACTTGGAAACCGAAATGCGGATTTGAAATGACGTTGAGCCACGGTGCCGGCGTGTTCAGCCCTTCGGCCAGCGAGACGACATACTCGCGTCCGTTCGCGCTGAACCCGCCGATACCGTTGGCGTATTCCAGATCCAACTTTACGGGCGTCTGTCCGGGCCCCGGCAACGCCGGCCCATTGCGCTTTTGCCGTGCCTGCTGTCCGCGGGCGACGGCAAGCCGGTCGAGTTGTTCCCCCAAAGTCCCCCGCCGGGCCACCAGATCGACGCGTCCAGCCGCTAGGAGCGCGTTGCGGCTCTCGGGCGATATCAGGTCGCGGCGAAGGATGAACACATTACCCTTCAGCGACGTCCCGATGAGGCTCCTGCGCGCGTGACCGATGCGAACCAGCGACTCCAAAGCGACCTGAACATCCTGAACGTAGGATGTCGTCTTCTCGTTCAGTATGACGAGGTCGGTATCGAACTGACGGCGCTGCCAATATTCGTGCGCCTGTAGCAGGTCGCGCACGAAAGGCAGCTCCGCCTCTTCGTCCAACCGCACCACAACGATGGGAAGGTCGCCGGATATGCCGTTGGCCCACAGGGCGTTCGGCGGCCGCGCGCCGCTCTCTATCGTCGATGACGAAGCGCGTAGTGTCGGATTCGCAAACAGCAAATGGCTCGACAGGCGCTGGTAGTTGTTCGCCTGATCGGGCGTGATGCCCATGTGATAGCGCTCGATCTGGCCTTGCGACCACGCCAGCGTCGTCACCCGATCGAACGCGTTGGGCTCACGATGCTTATCCGCCAGCGCGATCGCGGCCTCGCGTGTGTCGGCGGCGAAGGTCCAAAATGAAATACGGACAGACCCGCCCGGCCTGATCCGGACGCGCCGCCGCGACGCAAATGCCGGATCGAGCACCGTGCCGGTCGTATTCGACAGCGGCCGTTGATCCGATATGGCGAGCGGATCGCGTAGGGTGCGGCCCCGGCCGATGAAGCGCCCACGATCGGTTTCGACCTGCAAGGCGCCGAGACTGTCGCCTTCGACCACGGAGTGCGTGGCCACCCAGACTTCCGCCTCGTGAGCGGATCGGCGACGACGCGTCGCGAGCAACAGCCCCTTCGCCGCGAGATACTCCGTTTCGACGAAGAGCTTAGAGAACGCCGGATGGGCCCATTCGGCGGAGGCCGGGGCCAGAACGAGTTCGGCATAATGCGTCACTTCGATCTCGCGCACACGCGCCCCGTGATTGGAGATGGTGACGCGACGCACTTCGCCATCGCTTTCAGGCGATACCAGAACGTCGAGTACAGTCGTCACCGAGCCATCGCGACGCTCAAATTCGGCCCGGTCATCGGTGAAGCCAACTTTGTACTCATCCGGTTCGGCGCCGGTGGGCTGATACGCCGCCGACCACACCGCGCTTGTGCGTACGTCGCGCAGATAGATGTGTGTGCCGAGTTCATCGCACGTCGCATCCTCGCGCCACCGCGTGATGGCGATGTTGTTCCAGCGGCTATACCCGCCGCCGCCGGCGCTCACCATCACGGAATAACGTCCATTCGACAGAAGCTGCGTCTGCGGCGGTATCGCGTGCGGCGTCGCGATGAGGCGCGGGCGCGGCGCGCCTTCATCGATCAGCTTCGGCGCAGCGTGCACTTCTTCCGCACGCGGATGCGAAAGCGCGATTTCGCGCGGGATGCGTTCTTGAAGCAAAAGCTCGGTGGCCTGGATGCGGGGCTCCGCGTGGAAGCGCGCTCGCATGCGCCCGTCGCCCAAGACGTTGGCCAAGGCCACGATCGTCATGCCTTGGTGATGGGCCATATAGGCGCGCACAACGGCGCGGCGCTGGCCATCCGGAATGCGTGCGGGGGTGAAGTCGACGGCTTCGTAGTACCCATAGGCGCCGCGCGCGCCGATGTCCTTGAGTTTCGCGAAATTCTTGCGCGCCGCGGCGGGGTTCACCATCGCCGCGAGCGCTGTCGCGTAGGGCGCGACGACCGCGTTCTCCGACAAACCGCGCTTAAGGCCCAAGCCCGGCACACCGAAGTTCGAATACTGATACGTGAACTCAAGGTCGCGCGTGTTGTAGGCAGACTCGGAAATGCCCCAAGGCAGACCAAGCTTGCGTCCGAATGCGATCTGGCGGCTAACGATAAGCCTGTTGGTACTCGCGAGCAGACTGCCCTCCGGCGCACGCATCACCAGAGACGGCATCAGATATTCGAACATCGATCCCGACCACGAGATCAACGCAGCGCCATGATCGATGGGCGTCACCAAGCGGCCGAGCCGGAACCAATGCCGCGTCGGTGCGTCACCTTTCGCGATCGCCACAAAGCTCGCCAGGCGGGCCTCGGAGGCTAAGAGGTCGTAACAGCTGGGATCGAGCGTCTCCGTGCTGACCAAATATCCGATCGACAGAAGCTTCAGTTCCGGATTGATCAAGAACCGGAAATCCATCGCGTTCGAAACATTCCGCGCGGTTTGCTCAAGACGGGCCAAGCGTGCCGCCAGGTCTTCCGCCCCCGCCACATCCTTGGCATGGCTCTCGACGGCCCGGTGCGCCGCTGCGCACCACGTCCGAATTTCGTCAGCGGCGCCGTCCCCGTCATTGCCGAGCGCCTTGGTCAGTTCAACAAGGCGCGCGGTACGCGCTCCAACTGTGTCGATGTCCGGCGGCGAGTCCGCCGTCAGCAAGTCGGTCAACTCAAGGAGTTGTGCTCTGACCCCCTGGACCGCGGTCGACGTCTTTCCGGTCCGATCCACGGCTTCCTTCGCGAGCGCCAGTGCGTCCTGCACCCCAGATCGCCAGAGCGGATCGATGGCTGTGTTCGCGGCGTACTCGCCGCAGGCATTGGCGACGGCGATCAAGTGGCCCGCCAAGTTGCCGCTGTCGACCGACGAGATGTATCTGGGCTCCAGCGGCCGCAGGTCTTGCGTGTCATACCAATTGAACAAGTGGCCCCGGAACAGCTCCATCTTGTCGATGGTTGCAAACGTCGCTTCCAGCCGATCGACGAGTTCGGTGGTGCCGATCCACTTATGATCGCGGGCTGCGACGGCGGACAGCAGGTGGAGACCGATATTCGTCGGCGAGGTTCGGTGCGCGACGACCGGCTTTGGGTCTTCCTGGAAATTGTCCGGCGGCAACATGTTGTCGGCCGCGGTGACGAATGTCTCGAAGAAGCGCCACGTGCGGCGCGCCACGAGGCGCAGCGCGTCACCGTCCTGCGGTGATACGGCCGCGCGGTCGACGGAGCCCGGCGGCGCGCTGGTCCAGCGGGCGATCAGCGGCGACAGAAGCCAAACGGCAACGAAGGGCAGGGCGACAAACGCGGCGACCCCACCGAATACGCCGGCAACCAACAGCGCGATGCCGGCAATGGCGACCGCCCCGGCCATCTGACTGTAGGTGCTGGCGATGTCGAGTTGCGGGCGATAGGTGGCTTGCGCGGCGGTCACCCATTCCAGCAGCCGCCGGCGGGTGAAGAACAGCCGGTACAAAGTGCGCGCGATCGCGTCGATCATCAGCCAGGCTTGGTGCGCAAGAAACGCGATCGAAAACGCGATCTGCGAAAGCGCCAGAACCACGTCCTTCGACAGCGCCTGGAAGTGACTCCGCCAAGATATCCCAGGCCGCGGCGGTGTCGTCACGCCGGCCATGACGGGCAGGAGCGGCGGGATCGCGATCGTCGCCAGGATGAAAATCGTCCAGGTCACGGCCAGATGCAGCGGAAGGGTCCAGCCGACAATCAACGCAAGCACGCTCGCCGGCGGCGACAACGTGCGCCGCAGGTTGTCCACCATCTTCCACAAGCCGCCGAGCGGGATCGTCGATTGGTTTTGATCGCTTCCAGGTGCGCCCCGGCCGAAGATCCAGGGCAGAAGTTGCCAATCACCACGCGCCCAACGATGCAGTCGCGAGGCCGCCACGTCGTAGCGCGTCGGAAAGTCCTCGAAGAGTTCGATGTCCGACACCAGGCCCGCGCGGGCGAAGATCCCCTCGAAGAGGTCGTGGCTTAGCAGCGTGTTTTCCGGCACGCGATCGGCAAGGGCCGCTTCGAACAGGTCGACGTCGTAGATGCCTTTGCCGGCATACGAACCCTCACCGAACAGATCCTGGTACACGTCCGATACCGCGGCCGTGTAAGGGTCCAACCCGCCCGTCGACGAGAAGATGTTCTGAAAGAGCGATTGTTCCTTCCCCGTCGGCAGCGTGGCCGTAATTCGAGGCTGCAGAACCGCGTAACCCTCCATCACGCGTCCGGTGCGCGCATCGAACCGCGGCCGGTTCAGGGGGTGCGCCATCTTCCCGACAAGCCGCCGCGCGGCGTCACGTGGCAATCTTGTGTCGGCGTCCAGCGTGATGACGTAGCGCACGTTGGCGGGCACGCGTGCCGAAGTCGCCCCGTGGTCAATGAAGGTCGTGTCGGTGGCGCCGCGCAGAAGTCTGTTCAGTTCGTGGAGCTTGCCGCGTTTGCGCTCCCAGCCCATCCAACGCTTTTGGCTGGCGTTCCAAACACGCTTGCGATGCAACAGGAAGAAACGATCGCCCTTCAGGGCGTCGCCGTATCGTTCGTTCAATGCGGCTATGCCTTCGACCGCAGCTTCGAGCAGTTCGTCGTCGCCGGGCACGCTCGCCGCTGTGGCATCGGTCCAATCCGTGAGCAGCGCAAAGTGAAGGTCGCCGTCTTGGCTCGCGAGGTAATGGACTTCCAAATTCTCGACCTGCTCGGTAACGGCTCGAAGCGACGTCAATAGCGTCGGCACGACGACGAGCGTGCGAAGGTCGCCCGGCACGCCGTCACGCAGCTCGAGTCCGGGCAGTGTGGTCGCTGCAAAGCGTGTCGTCGCAAATCGATTGACGAGAGCGACCGCCGCATCCATCGCCGGAAATAAGCCCAGCACGACAAGCGCGGGCCACCACCAACCGATCAGCTGCGCGCCGATAACCGACAACACGACGCTCAGCAGCATCGTTGTGACGACGCCGATGCTGGCGATGTAGCCCACGAATCCGACGCGCGCCGTTGCGCGTCCCAGCCACGATCTGATCGGAGGCCGAAAGCCGATTGCTCGTTCGAACGCCGGCCGGCCGCCAGAGATAAGGTAGTAGCCGGGGTCGCTTGCTCGCTTCTTCTCGGCGTCGGTCGCGAATGTCTCGCGTCGCGTGGCTGCGGTCGTCGCGGCGAGAGCACGGCGCGCGATCTCCATCTCCGTCAACTTGGAACCGCGCGAGAGTTGTTCGATCGCGCGCCGGTATTGATCGCGCGTCGCGAAGTCCATTTCCGGGAAAGCGCTGGCGCCTCTCAGCAAGTCATCGATCGGGCTGATCGCCTCGAACAGCTGCGACCAGTCGACGGTGGACACGCGTCGCATGCTCATGATGATGTTTTGGACGGTGACGGTCATCGCCGCCTGGCGCATGTGCTCGTTTTGGAGGGCGGCATCCGTCGATGTCGCTTGCTTGGCAAGCTTCGTCTCCAGCCATTGCATCGCGGGCGTCAGGGTGGGATCCTGATCGCGCAGCCGCTGGGTCAGCTGCGCCGCAAATGTCGGGGTGATCTCCACATTCTCGTAGGGCTTCAGGATGTCTTCGAGGGCGGAGGCTTGAGGCCGTTTGATCGTGAGCAATCGATCGGCCAAGACGTCGGCCAACTCGCGCTGGTGTCGGCCGGCCAAAATGCGACGCGTCGCACGACGTAGGTTTTCGACCAACATTATTCGCAGCGTAATCGGCACCGCCCAAAGTTCGCCGATCGTAAGAAGCTGCGCGCGTTGGTAGGAATGAACGAACCGGCACAAGAGGTCGGGATCGAAGCGGCTGTCCGTGTGCGCAACGAAGTGCCAAGCCAGATCGAAAACGCGCGGCAGGTCTTTGTGCGGGCCTTCCGCGAGCTTGGGAAGCTGGCGGTAATAGCCGGGCGGGAGATCGAGTCGGATTTCGCGAATCTGATCTTCGACCAAATGATAGTTGTCGACCAGCCACTCCGCCGCGGGGGTGATCGGCTGCCCGTCGGACAACGCCTTGGCGATCGTCCGATACCCGTCGAGCAGAATGGCTTCGTTCGACCGCAATCTGGTGTGCAGCAGGCGGGCGCTTTGTTTTCGATCCGAGATGACGTGCGACGCCGCCAGGCCGGCGGCGCGACGATCAAGGAGATCTGCGCCCAGCAGTTCGCCGCGAATGAGCTCGTCACTCTGCCAGTCAGGCACTCTTGTGACTTGTGGACGATGATCCGATCGCGCGGCACCAGTGCCAGTCAAATGTTCGGCACCGAGCATGTGCGTTCGCGAAATCCTATGAGGTTTGAGAAGCGCAACTAGCGCTCACCATCAAACGCGCGACCGCGGAAACGGTTCCATTCCATGGACCCTAATCCCTGCGCGCCTGAGCTCATCACCCTCAATCGCGATAGGCAGGCCGAAGAGCCTTAAGGCGGGCCAGCAGCATGCCGTCTGACAGAGTTCTCTTGCTGCCGGTGCGCCCGCGGGGGGAAAAGATCGGCAGGGTGCAGCCTTTGCGCGAGCGCGGGAGATGCTTGGCCTTGTTCGCTCGCAGCCTCGTCTCCGCCTCGCGCCAGCGTTGGTCGAAAGCCAGATCTTCTTCGAAACGCCGAAACTGGCAGACTTAAGCGGTTTGAAGGTTGACATTCGGCACCGGCGTTGCCGTGTCCGCTATCGCTGTGCCGGATTGTCCGGCAGATCAAATCGCCAGCAACCGGAGTTCCGTTGACCGCTGCGCCTGTCACGCGCCCATCGCCGCGGGCACAAAAAAAAACCGGGTCGTCGGACACCCGGCCGGAGTTTCACGATATGTATGAACAGCGCCGAACGTCGCAGAAAGCGCCGAAAAAGTCCGGAAGAAACGCGCTGAGGCCCTTAGTTCTCGCCGGAAGCCGCCGTTCGCAATGTGACATCGTTTCGCCGATACTGCCGCCTCACTCGAACGACTTCAGATAGGCGATGAGGTTGTCTATCTCTGCCGGCGTTAGCACAAATTCGGGCATTTGCTTTTCGCCCCTGTGGCCGACGAGAATGCCTTCGGCGAATGCTTCTGCCAGACCTTCGACGTCGTATTTCTCGTGCAGCGTTCGCAGCGGAGGGGCCGCGGCATAGGGGCTTGCGTCCGTCGGCCCCACCGCGTGGCACGAGCTGCAGCGGTCCTCGGCGAACCTGCGGCCGGCAGCCGGATCGCCGCGCTCGTCATACGCCATATCGGCGGGCAGCATGCAGCCGGTAAGGCCGACAGTCAGCGACAGGCATATATGAAGCGCTCTCATACTTGATTCGTCCCGATCATGTGCCTGTATGTAACATGGAGCGTCTCATTCCGCCTTGAGACGGGTCTAGGGGCTGCCGCAAATCCAACATGCGATTTTGCCGCCTGTGTTACCGGCGCGGCATTTCCTTTGGCGGCAAAGCCTCCATGTTCTCGGGATTGGATTTGGCGCCGGCGTTTTCGGTATGGAGTTCTGCGTGTCGCGAGCAATCTTGATTGCAGGTTTTGCCCTTGTCATGGCGCCTCTCGCGCTGGCGGACGGGCCGCCCGGCGGCGCCAAACAGGACTGGACCTTTATCCTCGGCGGCGGCGGGCTCTATACGCCCGACTATCAGGGATCTGACGACTACGAGTTCCGCGCGCTCCCCTATTTCCGGGTGCAGTATCAAGACTGGCTGACGCTCTCGGTGCCCGAGGGCTTGAAAGTCACCGCCGTCGACGAAGGCGCCTTCAAGGCCGGCGCGATCGCGGGCTGGCGATTCGACCGTGACTCCGGCGACAACATCGCGCTCGCCGGTTGGGGGGATGTCGACGGGGCCTTTGAGCTTGGCGCCTTCGCCGACGTCAAGGTCGACGCGTTCAAACTGTCCCTGGAAGCACGCCAAGGCCTTTCCGGGGACGACACCGGACTGATCGCGACGTTCGCCACGCGTTATGAAGCCCGCATCGCCGGGACGATCATCTCGATCGGCCCGAAGGTATCGTGGGTCGACGACGACTATGCGCAGACCTATTTCGGCATCACGCCCCCACAAGCGGCGGCCTCACTCTTGGGCTATGCCCCTTACGCCGCCGCTGGCGGCATCAAAGACTATGGCGTCGGTTTAACGGTCGTCCACCCTTTGGGCGACGCATGGTCGCTGACCGCGATCGCAAGCGTGAGCCGCCTCACCGGCGACGCGGCCGACAGCCCCATTGTCGCCGGACAGGGCTCGGAAACACAGGTGACGCTCGGCCTGTTTGCTGGTTATCGCTTCTGACGCCCGATCGGTCGACGGCAGAGTGCCAAAGTGCGCGGTTGCGAGGACGCTGACTGAACCGCGAGGGGCAGTGCTGGGGCCAGCGACCGCTCTTGATGACAAAACCGTCGTTCAGGCATTAGAGAACGGTGACCGCTTTTGGCCCTATTCGGTCCCTCGGGCAACTGGTGCTCCACCCATAAAGACTCCGCTGATCGTGCGCGTGTTGTGGATGTTCTCCAGGGGATTCGCCGACAAGAGGACAAAATCCGCGACGGCACCCGGTGCGATGACGCCCATGTCTCGGCGGTTCATGAAACGGGCGGGTTCGAGTGTGGCAGCGCGCAGGGCTTCGAGTGGCGATAGCCCGGCCTCAACCAGAAGCGCCAGTTCGTCGTGCAGGCTTTTGCCTGGAATCACATAGGGCGTCCCTGCGTCCGTGCCAGCCAAGACAATGGCGCCTCGTTTTGAGAGTTCGCCTGTCATCCAGCGTGCGTGCGCGAGGGAAATTACGCGCTCCGCGCGCCACTCTTTGGTGGCCCGTGACATCGCGTGCTGGCGCTGCGTTCGCCAATAGCTTCGCACGACCTCTGGCATAGCTTGCAACGATTGAGGCTCTCGAAACACGTCTGTTGCGATCTGCGTCGATGTCTCGCGAACAATGAGAGTCGGCGTCTGTGCGACCTGAGCGCGTACAAGCGCATCGAAGATTGGAGCACAGGCGGCGCGGTTGTTCGCTGGGCAATAGCCGCCCGTCTCGATCGCCAAGTGCTCGATGCTCGCCATTCTAAGCGCAAACGGGCTATTGGGCGGCACTTCAACAGGGAGGTGCCCCGCTGCTCGCAGACCCCGCTTGGACGCTTCGTCGACAATTGCGGCGAAGACATCCGCAGGAACCAAGCTGTAGACCTTGATGAAATCGACACGCTGGCGGCGGAGCATTCGAACAGCGGAGCGCGCATCAGAGGGCGAGCTGAGAGCGATGGAAAGGCTCGGGTCGACCGGCTGCGGACCATCCAAGAACGGACCGGCGAACCACATATGCGGGCCTTTAATCTCGCAAGCATTGATGCGCGCGCGCGTTGCCAGAGCGACATCAACGTCGCCTCCCATGTCGCGCACAGCGGTAATGCCGTTGGCAAGGAACATTTGAAAGAATGGCTGAGGGACGCTCGTATCCCACAGCGCGTGCACGTGCATATCCCAAAGCCCAGGTATGACATAAGCGTCGTAGCCATTAATCAGGGCTGCCCGGCGCCAACGTGAACCTGGCACGCGAGTGCTCGCTGACTCTCGCACAATGCGTCCGCCCGAAAGGAAAAGCGCCCGGCTGTATCGAACTGTTCCCCGCTCGACGTCCACGATATTTACCGGCGCCAGCACCACGTCCTGCGGCCGCGCACAGTTTTGGCCATACGCAGCTGACGTCCAGCACACGATGGCGACAAGAAAAACAATTCCTCGCATCATTTATCCCCAACCGGCCCATCGCGTTTACGACAGGGCGCGACAACACTATTCATGTTAGCC
>JAEUMM010000362.1 GCA_016792645.1 Alphaproteobacteria bacterium
CCGGCGATGAAGGCGAACGCGTCTTTGGCTGCGCCGTTGAAGGCGCTCAAGGGTCGGTCGGTGGGGTATCTCGTTAAGGCCATGGGAGTCAGATGGCCTGCCGGTTTGGTGAATGCAAGCTGGCCGCGCCGTTGCGCGAGGGTTAGGTTGGCGCCGATTTTTCAAGGGGTAGGCTCACCAGATGGTCAAGACGCTCACGTATACCGACGCCGTTCTCACCTATGTCGCCGATACGGGCGTGCGCGAACATGCCGTGCTGAAGACCTGCCGCGACGAGACGATGGCGATGGGCGGCATCTCGCGCATGCAGATCTCGCCCGAGCAGGGTGCGTTCATGGGGATGACGGCGCAGCTGATGAACGCGAAGCGCTACATCGAGGTCGGCACGTTCACCGGTTACAGCGCGCTTGCGGTTGCGTTGGCGCTGCCGGACGACGGGCATGTCGATGCGCTGGACATCAGCGAAGAATACATGGCGAAGGCGCGCGGCTATTGGGCGAAGGCTGGACAAGCCCGCAAGATCACCGGGCATGTGCGGCCGGCGGTCGAGACGCTCGATCAGTTTCTCGCTGAGGGACAGACTGGCCGCTACGACTTCGCTTTCATCGATGCGGATAAATCGAGCTATGACGCCTATTACGAGCGCATGCTGAAGCTTGTGCGGCCGGGCGGGTTGGTTGCGATCGACAATGTGCTGTGGTCAGGCAAGGTTGTTGAGGCGTCCGATACGTCGGACGACACGGTCGCCATCCGGAAGCTGAACGCCAAGATCAAGGGCGATACGCGCGTCGATACGGTGCTTTTGCCGGTGGCGGACGGCATTTTCATGTGTCGTAAACGCTGATTTTGGCGCTTGCCAAAGGGCGCTTACGGGCCGACACTTTCGGTCGGATGGCTGACGAAGCGATACAGCTTTTCCGTGGCGGCGAACGCCCCGCGCCACGGAATACCGAGACGGGCGATGCGTCCTCTCAAGGGCGCGACCGCGGCGAACAAGTGATGTTCGACCGCAAAGAACTCGGCACAATTTTGGGACTATACGGCCGCAAGGTGGCCGAGGGCGAATGGCGCGACTATGCGATCGGCGCGGGCCGCGAGGCGGCGGTGTTCGCCGTGTTTCAGCGGACGTCCGAAGCGCCGCTCTACCGCATCGAGAAACGGCCGAAGCTGCGTCACAAGCAGGGACTTTACGCGGTCGTCGCGGCCACGGGTCTGGTGCTGAAGCGCGGGCACGATCTTGCGCAGGTGCTGCGCGTGCTTGAGCCCAAGCGGCCGCAGCTGGTCGAATAGGCAAAGAAAAGGCCCCGAAGTTTCCCTCGGGGCCGATCCTTGGATTCTGAGGCGGTTCTATTCCTGGCGGTTGCCCAAGAGGCGCAGCAGGAACATGAACATGTTGATGAACGCGACGTAGAGCACGTAGGCGCCACCAACCGCCGCGCGGTCGGCCACTTCGCCGGTGCCGCCGGTTTCGTAGTAGATGCCCTTCAGCTCCTGCGTCTCGAACACCATGACGCCGCCGAAGATCAACACGCCGACAACGCTGATGATCCAGTCCATCGAGCTGGACTCGAACACGAAGGCGTTCAGCAAGCTGGCCGCGAGGAGGCCCCAAACGCCCATGACCAAGAACGAGCGCATCGGCGACAGGTCCACCTTGGTGGTGTAGCCGACGAGGCTTAGGCCACCGAAGGCGATCGCGGTGATGAAGAACACGCGAACGATATCGGCCGCAACGTACATGGCGAAGATCAGCGACATCGAGAGGCCCATGACCGCCGAGAAGGCGATCAGAAGCGCGAACGAGGTCTGCCAGCTGAACGACGTGATCTTGAACGACAGGAACAGCGAGAACGCCAGCGGGGCGAACATGATGACGTAGGCGAACGGCGTCGCAAAGATCGACTGGCCGAACGGCGTCAGGAAGTAGAGCGAGTTCACCGCAACGACGCCGACGCTGGCGTCCGTCGTGAACGCGAGTTTGAAGAACGCGTAGGCCGTGACGCCGGTCGTTACCAGCGCCACAACCATGTAGTTGTAGACGCGGAGCATGTACGAGCGCAGGCCCTGGTCGATCCCCTCGGCGTCGACCGCCGGTCGCGCCCGATAGATCGTGTTTTCGTAGTCTGCCATCTGAACCCTCCAATGGCCGGCCGCCAGCCGGACGCAGCAATCCTCCGGCAATATCGGCATCCGCTAAGCCTTTTTCAAGGCACGGTTTTTCAGCTTTTTTTATCGCTGCCCGATTCGCGTGAAATCTCCGTTAACGGCTTGATAAATCAGGCCGTGCGGAGGGTGCGCGCCGCCGGGGTCGATAGCGCCGTCCACGTTGCGGCGATGCCCAAAGCCATGGCCGCGATGGCACCGCCCACGACGACGGCCGCCAGTGTTCCCATGGAGGGCCTGAACGTCCAGTCCATGACGAACTCCGCCACGGCCCAGGCGGCGATGGTGCCGATAATGGCGGCGACGAAGCCGGCGGCGGCGCCGAGAGCGGCGAACTCGATCAGGTAGGTGGTCATCACCTGCCCCTTCGTGGCGCCGACGACCTTCAAGACCACGGCGTCAAAGAGGCGGTGGCGGTGCCCCGCCGCCAAGGCGCCGGCCAGGACCATGAGACCGGTCAGCAGCGTCACGACGCTGGCCGCGCGAATGCCGCCGGCGAGTTGCTGAAGCAGGCCGTTCGCGGTTTCCAGTGCTTCACGCACGCGCACCACCGACACGTTCGGGAAGGCGTTCGAGACCGCGCGCTCAACCTCGTCTTCGTTTTCCGGCGTCACACGGGCCGTGGCTAGATGGGCGTGCGGGGCGCTTTCGAGGACACCGGGCGAGACCACCATGATGAAGTTCATGCGCGCGCTTGAGAAATCGACGCGGCGCAGATTGGCGATCCTCATCGCGATCTCGCGGCCCAGAATGTTGACGGTGATCGTGTCGTCGACCTTCAGGCCCATGCCGCGCGCGAGGTCCTCGGCAAAGGACACCAGCGCCGGACCGCGGTAGTCACGCGGCCACCATTTTCCTTCGACGACCTGGTCGCGAGCACCCGCCGGATTGCCGTAAGTGATGCCGCGATCGCCGTTGAGCGCCCAGCGCGCATCGCGGGCGACGGTGGCGTCCTTCGCCAGCTTGTCGTTCAGTTTGACGATGCGACCGCGGATCATCGGCACGACCTCGACCTCGGACACGCCCTTGGCGCCGTGAACGATCTTGCGGAAGCGATCGACCTGATCGGACTGGATGTCGACGAAAAAGAAGCTGGGCGCTTCGGCAGGAACCTCGTCGCGCATGATGCGGCGAATGTTGGCGTCGGTGAGCGCGATGCCGGCAAGCAGCGTCAGGCCAAGCCCGAGCGAGAGGATGACGGCAGGCGTCGGGGTTCCGGGGCGGTAGATGTTCGAGAGCGCAAGGCGGGCCATGACAAAGCGCGGACGCGGGACGCGGCGCGCGATCCACATCATGCCCCAACCGGTCAGGCGCAAGAGGGCGAAGGCGACAAGCGCGCCGCCGGCGAAACCGGCCGCAAGCTTCAAGTCGGCCGAGACAAACAAAGTCAGGCCGGCCAGAGCCGCGAACGCAACGACCGTGGCCGCTATGTAGGTCGGCTGCGGCAGGCGGCGCGTGGGCGAGACAAGATCGCGAAACATCACGGCGGGCGAGACTTCCTTCGCACGCGCGAGGGGCCAAATGGCGAAGGCGAGTGCGGTCAGCAAGCCGAAGCCCGCAGCTGACGCGATCGGCTTCCAGTAGAGACCGATGGCCGCGTTGAAGGGCAGCAAATCGGTAAGCAAGATCAACAGCGGCAAGAGGGTGCCAAGCACCAAGCCTATGGCGATGCCGATGACGGCGAGCGTCATCACCTCCATGAGGAACATGAAGAAAATGAAGCGGCCGCTGGCGCCGATGCATTTCAATGTCGCGATGTCGTCGCGGCGGCGATCGAGATAGGCCTTCACGGCGCTGCCGACGCCGACGCCGCCGACGACCAGGGCCGTGAGGCCCACGAGCGTCAGGAAGGCGCCGACTTGTTCGATGAATCGCCGCAAGCCCGGCGCCGCGTTCCAGCGGTCGCGCGTGTTCCAGAAGGCGTTCGGGAAGGTGGCGTTGAGATTGTCCACCCATTCCTTGACCGCCTGGCGCGACGTCGTCGATTCGGCCGGCAGCGCGACGCGATAGTTGAAGTTGATGAGGCTGCCGGGCTGAATAAGGCCCGTGGCGCGCAACGCAAATTCCGAGATCAGAACGCGAGGCCCCAGCGTGAAGCCGCCGGTGACGCGGTCCGGCTCCTGACGCAGGACGGAGCGCAGTTCGAACAGTGCGTCGCCGATCTTGACGACCGAACCCTGCGCGACGCCGAGCTTGGCAAGCAGACGCTCATCAACGGCGGCACCGAAGACTCCGGCGCGATTGGCAAAGAGTTCGTTCAGCGGTTCGCGCGGCGTCACCTCCGCGTGGCCATAGAGCGGGTATTGGTTGTCGACGGCCTTGAGTTCGACAAGCGTACGCGCGTCACGGCCTTGCACGATCACCATGGCCCGCATTTCGGCGGTCATGGAGACCCGGCCTCGCGACTTGAGCCATGCGAGTTCGGTCTTTCCGATTTCGCGCTGGTTCATACGCAGTTCGACGTCGCCGCCCAAGAGTTCACGGCCCTGGCGCGAGAGGCCTTCGAGCAGCGCTTCGCTGAGCGAGCCGACGCCGGAGATCGAAGCGACGCCCAGAATGAGGCAGGCGAGAAAGATGCGGAAGCCGGAAAGGCCCTGGCGCAATTCGCGCCGGGCCAGGCGCACGGCAACGCGCGCGAGTCTGATCATTCGGCGACGGCTGCGATCGCGACGTCGGGCGCCGCGTCGCCTTCATGGGCGCCGTCTTCGATCGCTTCGATGTGACCATCGCGCAGGCGAACGATACGGTCGCAGCGGCGCGCCAGTGCGTCGTCGTGCGTCACCAGCACAAGGGTCGAGCCGCGTTCGCGCTGAAGCTTGAACATCATGTCGATGATCTCGGCGCCTGTGCGGCCGTCGAGATTGCCGGTCGGCTCGTCGGCGAACAGCAAACTGGGGCGCGGCGCCAAAGCGCGGGCCAAGGCGACACGCTGCTGCTCACCGCCGGAGAGTTGGCTTGGATAGTGATCGAGGCGATGGCCGAGGCCGACGGCGACCAATTCTTCCTTGGCCCTGGCGAAGGCGTCGGGAATGAGCGCGATCTCGAGCGGGACGGCGACATTCTCCAGCGCCGTCATGGTGGGGATCAGGTGGAACGATTGGAACACGATGCCGACGTTGCCGCGACGGAAGCGCGCGGCCTCATCCTCGGACATCGCCGAGAGTTCCTTGGATTTGACCGTCACCTTGCCCGAAGTCGGGCGTTCGAGGCCCGTCATGACCATAAGCATGGTCGATTTGCCCGACCCGGACGGACCGACCAAGCCCACGGCTTCGCCTTCACGGATCACGAGTTCGATACCGTTGAGGATATTGACGGGACCCGCCTGACTCATAAGTGTCAGCTTCACGGCCTCAAGCCGAAGGATCGGGTCAGTGTTGAGCGAGCGCTGCATGCGCAACGGGCTACCAACGGAGGGCTGGAGGAAGTCCACCCGATATGTGACGGGCTGGGGACGAGTCAACGCGGTTTGGCTGATTCTCTCCATCTTTCTCACCGGAATCAACGGAATTGGCCCTGCCTACGCCAAGCCGGTTAAGATTCTCGCCATCGGAACTAGTCTGACCCAGGGCTACAACCTGCCACCGGGGACAGACTTCACCGCGGTTCTGCAGATGCAACTTAAAGCGCAGGGGCACGACGTCACGGTCGTCAATGCGGGCGTTTCCGGCGATACGACCGCCGGCGGTCTTGCGCGGCTCGATTGGGCGCTGGCCGAGACTTACGATGCGGCGATCGTCGAACTCGGGTCGAACGACGCGCTGCGCGGCTTGAGCGTCGAACAAACGCAAGCCAATCTCGAGCAGGTTCTCACCAAGCTCAAGGCGCGTAAGATCGCCGTCTTGCTCACCGGCATGAAGGCGCCACGGAATCTGGGGCCGGAGTATGTCGGCGCCTTCGACGCGATTTATCCGGCATTGGCCAAAAAGCACGGCGTTTTGTTCTATCCCTTCTTCCTGGAAGGGGTGGCCGCGAATTTGAAGTTGAACCAGGCGGACGGCATTCACCCAAACGAGCAGGGCACGCTTGTCATCGTGCGGGGAATTCTTCCCTATGTCGACAAGCTGATCGCGAAGGTCGGCAAGCCGGTCCCCAAGCCGGCGTCTTAGCGTTTCATCGTTTCGGAAAGACAGGCATGGAATACCGCGAGCTTGGACGGACGGGCGCGAAAGTGTCCGCGATTTGCCTCGGCACCATGACCTGGGGCGAGCAGAACAGCGAAGCCGACGGCCACGCACAGATGGATTATGCGCTGGCGCAGGACATCAATTTCTTCGACACCTCGGAAATGTATGCCGTGCCGCCGAAGGCGGAGACGCAAGGGGCGACCGAGCGGATCATCGGCTCATGGTTCAAAGCGCGCGGCACGCGGGAGAAGGTGATCTTGGCGACGAAGGTTGCCGGACGTTCGCCGATGAACTGGCTGCGCAAGGACGGCTCGGGAACGGAGCAGACGCCGAAGCAAATCGCAGAGGCCGTAGATTCGAGTCTCAAGCGGCTGCAGACCGATCGGATCGATCTCTATCAATTGCACTGGCCGGACCGGCCGGTCGCCATGTTCGGCTCGTCGGGCCTTGCGTATCGGCATGCGGAGGCGAAGAGCGTTCCGTTGGACGAAATTCTCGGCGCCTTGAGCGACCATGTTAAGGCCGGAAAGATCCGCTGGGTCGGGCTTTCGAACGAGACGGCGTGGGGAACGATGTCGTTTCTGCACCATGCGGCGGCGAAAGGTCTGCCGCGCATGCAGTCCATTCAGAACGCCTACAGCTTGATCAACCGGACGTTCGAAGCCGGTCTCGCGGAGATCGCGCATCGCGAGCAGGTGGGGCTTCTTGCGTATTCGCCGCTGGCGCAAGGTTATCTGACCGGCAAGTATCAAGACGGCGCGCTGCCTGCGAAATCGCGCAAGGCGCTGTTCAACCGGTTGCAGCGCTATGAGAAGCCGCAGACGGCGCCGGCGGTCGAGCGCTATCTCGCCATCGCAAAGCGGTTCGAACTCGACCCGGCGCAGATGGCGTTGCAGTTCGTCACCACGCGGCCGTTCGTGACGTCGACGATCATCGGCGCGACGACGATGGAGCAGCTCAAGACGAACATTGCGAGCGTCAATGTGCGCTGGAGCGAGGAGATCGAGAAAGCGATCGACGAAGCGCATCACGCGCAGCCGAACCCCGCGCCCTAGCCATGTTGCGCCTGTTCACCGCGGTCGAGATTCCGGACACCCTGCGGACGCGGCTGACGTTCCTGCAGGGCGGCGTGCCGGGGGCGAAGTGGCAGCCGGTCGAGAACCTTCATCTGACGCTGCGCTTCATCGGCGAGGTCGATGAGCCGACAGCGGCCGACATCGATCAGATGCTGAGCGGGTTGCAGGCGAAGGCGTTCGATCTGAGCTTGCGCGGCGTCGGCGAATTCGGTGGGCGCGACCCGCACGCGCTGTGGGTGGGCGTGGCGGCGAACCCTGCCCTCCTGCGCCTCGTCGCCAAGATCGAGAGCGCGTTGCAGCGGATGGGCTTGCCGGCGGAGACGCGGAAATACGCGCCGCACGTTACGCTGGCGCGGTTGCGCGATGCGCCGATCGTCAAAGTGCGCGACTTCTTGGCGGCGAATGCGGCGTTCGACAGCGGGCCGTTTCCGGTGCGCGAATTTTCTTTGTTTTCGAGTTTCCAGACTCCGCGCGGCAGTCTCTACCGCGCCGAGCAGAGCTACCCGCTGGACGCGTAGCGGCCGCCCCTACACGTGTGACCGCGATCAATTGTCGTGCGGCCGCTCTTTCAGCACAGTGCGCTTGCCTCCCATTGTCGGCGGATTCGCCGGGGCCGCACGTTCGGTTGAACCATCATCGAAACCTGGAGGATGCCATGAGAGTCTTGTGGTTGGCGCTGTCGGCGCTTGTTGCACTCAGCCCCCTCGCCGCGCTCGCTCAAGACAGCACGCTGCCTTGGATTTCCGAAGAGACGCGCGGCGTGGGATGCAACCCCGGCTATGCGCTCTCAAAGCTGAAGTGTTCGGGGCGCTATTGCGACAACATCCAGGCGACTTGCACGCGCTATGCGATACCGCCGGCCGCAGCATCGTCGCAGGCGCCATACTGGACCGCGTGGTTTTCGGAAGAGCGTAGCGGCGATGTCTTGGAAGGTTCGAACTTTCCGAAGCTTGCGAACGCCTATTCCATTGCGGTCGGCATCCAGTGCCGGGGGCGATATTGCGACGACATGCGGCTGCGCATGTTGCCGCTGAGCGGGCGGAACGTGCCGACGTTGGACTCCAAAGCGGAGCAGCCGTTGTGCCGGTTGTCGACGCGCTTCTCGGAAGAGGCGAGCGTGCCGCCGTCGCCGGCCGCGCCGGTCGGCAAGTCGATGGAGTTCATTCGCCGCGTCGGATGCTCGGGCAGCTATTGCGACAACCTTCAGGTCGAATGGTGCAAGGTGTTTCGCAATTGACGGGGCTCTAGCGCGCGGCGATCTGCAGGAGCGCGTCGGACAGGGCGCGCGGGGCGGTGATCATTGCGTCGTGGCCCGTCTTGATTTCTTCGCGGCGCCAAGAGGCGTCGAGGCGCGCGAGCGAGGCTTGGCGCATGTCGTCGGCGGGTGATCCGGTGCCGCTGTCGGCGGTGCAGGCGATGAAGGTTCGCTTCATCGACGACATGTCGCCGACGGCCAGTTTGTCGCGCAGGGTTTGCGCGCTTTGGCGCGTGATGCGGCGATCGAGCCAGGCGCGATCTTTCTCATCCGTCACGCCGAAATCGGTGCCGGGTTGCGCGCCGAACATCTGCATGTCCGCGTCGATCGAGAGACCGCCCATCGCGTCCAGCGCGCATTCGCCGTCGCGCGGAATGACGGCGTCGAGGTAGACGAGGTGCGCGAGTTTTGCGCTTAAGGTTTGCGCGACGCCGGTGATGACCATGCCGGCGTAGCTGTGTCCGACGAGGACGACCTTTTCGAGCTCTTCGTATTCGACGACGTTCGCGACGTCTTGGATGTGGGTTGCGAGGTCGATGTGTGCGCCGTTCAGATGCACGCGCTCGCCCGATCCGGTGAGCGTCGGCGTGAAGACTTCGGCGCCTTGCGCGCGCAGCAGACGGGCAACGCGCCGCCAGCACCAGCCGCCGTGCAGCGCGCCGTGGACAAGGACGAAGACGGGGCCGGTCGCCTCCGCGGGCGTTCCTCGGCCGCAGGCGGAGAGGCCCAAGGCCGCGAGACCGGTGAGGGCGAGGAAGCCCCGCCGTTGGATGAGGGCCATCTCAGCGCTCCTTTGCTGCGGTCGGACTAGCCGTCGATGACTTCGGCTTCGATGCGTTCCATGTCGTCGTCGGAGAAGCCGAAATGGTGGCCGACTTCGTGGATCAGGACGTGGGTGACGATGTCGCCGAGCAGGATCTGCGATTCGCTCCATTCGTCGAGGATCGGGCGGCGGTAGAGGAAGACCACGTTGGGCTCGCGGGGTACCGTTTCGCTCTCGGCCCTTTGCGTGAGGGCGACGCCCTGGAAGAGGCCTAGGATGTCGTACTGCGTCTCGAGTTCCATTTCCTCGATCACGTCCTCGTCCGGGAAATCCTCGACGCGGAAGAGGATGTCGCCGCAGCGTTCGCGGAACTCTTCGGGCAGACGGTCGTAGACTTCGCGCGCCAGCGTCTCGATGTCGTCGAGCGTCGGGGCGGACATTTCGTACAAAGACTCGGTCGTCATATTCCCTCGCCAGGCGAATAGGTTTCGAGCGAAGATAGACCAGCGAAGCGCATCATGGGGAGAACAAATATGGCTGCGAAGCTTACGAAGACTCAGCGTGCGAGCGCGCTCAAAGAACTCAAAGGCTGGCGCGAGGAGCCGAAGCGCGATGCGATCGTGAAGACGTTCGTGTTCGGCAATTTCGTCGAGGCGTTCGGCTTTATGGCGCAGGTCGCGTTGGTGGCGGAGCGTATGGACCACCACCCGGAGTGGTCGAACGTCTACAAGACCGTCAACGTGCTGCTTACAACGCACGACGCGGGCGGTTTGACGTCCAAGGACATCGAACTCGCCCGCGCCATGGAAGCGGCTGCGACCTAGATTACTGCGGCGGCGGCGTGCCTTCGGCCGGCGCCGGCGTGGTGGTCGTGCCTTCGGCGGCGGGCGGGGTCGTGCCTTCCGCGGGCGTGGTGCCTTCGACGGGCGGCGTGACTTCAGCGGGCGCTTCGGTCGTGGTCTCAGCAGGCGCCGCCGACGGCAGCGGCGCGTTCTCCGGGAAGACGCGCAGGTCGAGCGAGTTCAAGCGCGCGAGCGTGTCGTTCGCGGTGGCGCCGAAGACTTCGACCGTTACCGTGACCGGGACCGTCGCGCCGTCGCGTAGATCGCTGCCGGTGCTGGCGAAGGACACGGCCTTCGACACTTTGTGCTCGGCGCCTTCGCCGTTCCAGTCGCGCCATTCGGTGATCGAGATGTCGCCGCCGATCGAGACGATCACGCGGGCGACGCCGTCACCGGCGACGGGCTTTGCGGGCGCCGCAGCGGGGGCCGGCGCTGCTGCGGGCTGCTCGGCCGGCGGCGTGGTGCCTTCGGCGGGCGGCGTCGTTGCGGCGGGCGTGCCTTCGGCAGCGGGCGCAGCCGCGACGGCGGGCTGTGTCGTCGGCGCGGGCGCCGGGGTGCCCGTCGACTTCATGTAGCCGTTGAGCGAGACGGTGGCGACGACAGCGCGTTCCTCCGGCGTCAGCTTCAGGCGCCACGTCGTCGAGAAGACGGCGGAGGTGGTTTCGCCGCCTTTGGCCGCGAGTTCGAATTTCGGGAACGCGACGCTGAGCGTGCGGCCGTCTTCCGATTGGCTGGTCGAGTGGTCGGTGATGACGGAGACGTTGTTGAGGGCGATCGGACCGGCGGGCTCACCCGTGAGCGTTTGGCCCGTCGTCGAGGTGGTGCGGCCGCTGATCAGGAAGTAAGCGGCGACGGCGAGGAGGACCGCGACGGCGACGACGCCGGCGATCACTACGTTGCGATTCATGTGATGTTTCCCCTTGGGAGGTGAGGCTTTGAATTCGGCGCGAAGCTAGCGATAGCGCCAGTGGCGGGCAAGTTCGGGGCATTCCCCTGCCGGTCGCATTATTTGGGATAAAGCATCATCTGCGTGCAGCGAAACAGCGCGAGAGGCCGTGTTTCGCCTTCGCGGCGGACCTCGGCGTCCCAGACCTGGGTCAATCTGCCACCGTGGATAAGCTTGGCTTTGACCTCGATGGCGCCGTCTTTCGCCGTGCCTAGGAAGTTTGTCTTGAGCTCGATGGTGGTGAAGCCGGTCGCGCCTTCGGGCCTGGCGATGAAGGCGCCGCGGCCGCAGGCGGAGTCGGCGAGCGCGATGACGCTCGCCGCATGAAGGAAGCCGTTCGGGGCCATGTGATGCGGCTTGATCGCCATGCGGCCGCGCACCGTGCCGGGTTCGGAGTCCTTGAACTCAAGGCCCAGAAGGCCCGGCAGCGACTGCGCGAAGCGGTCGTCAAGCGCACTCATGAAGCTATTTTGGGGCCATGCGGATGGCGCCGTCGAGGCGGATGACTTCGCCGTTGAGCATCGAGTTCTCGCAGATGTGGCGCGCGAGCTTTGCGTATTCGTACGGATGGCCGAGGCGCGAGGGGAACGGCACTTGCGCGCCGAGGCTTTTCTTCAGCTCCTCCGGCGCCGCCGCCAAGAGCGGCGTGTTGAAGAGGCCGGGCAGGATGGTCATGCAGCGAACGCCGTCGCGCGAGAGGTCGCGGGCGATGGGGAGCGTCATGCCGACGATGCCGCCTTTCGAGGCCGAGTAGGCGGCTTGCCCGATCTGGCCGTCTTCGGCGGCGACGGAGCCGGTGTTGATGATGACGCCGCGTTCGCCGTCTTCGGTTACGGGTTCGAGGGACAGCATGCCGGCCGCGGATTTCGCGAGGCAGCGGAAGGTGCCGACGAGATTGATCTGGATGATGCGGTCGAAGTGCTCGGTCGGGTGCGGCGTGATTTCGGGCGAGTCCTTCTTGCGGCTTGCGGTTTTGATCGCGATGCCGGTGCCGGCGCAGTTGACGAGGATGCGTTCCTGGCCGAGCGCGGCGCGGGCCTTCTTGAAGCCGTCGACGACGCTTTGTTCGCTGGTCACGTCGACTTCGCAGTAGACGCCGTCGATGTCGGCGGCGACCTTTTCGCCCTTGGCTTTGTCGCGGTCGAAGATGGCGACGCGGACGCCGGCGGCGGCGAGTTCGCGGGCGGTTGCTTCACCGAGGCCCGAGGCGCCGCCGGTGACGACGGCCGTGACGGAGCGATTGAGCTGCATGACGGTTCTCTCTTTGCTAGACTAGGAAAATGCTGGGGCACTTCTTAGCGGCGTGAAGCCTGGAAGGCCAGACGAGATGGATATCGGACGCGCACTGATCATTTTCGGGATCGTGCTGGTTGCGGTCGGGTTTTTGTGGCCCGTGATCGGCCGCATTGGGCTCGGGCGGCTGCCGGGCGACATCGTGATCGAACGCGAGGGCTTTCGGCTGTACGTTCCCATCACCACATCCTTGTTGATTAGCGCCGTCTTGACGCTAGGGTTTTGGCTGTTCCGGAAGTGAGACGATGAGCAACCTCGACGATGCTGCACTGCCCGCGGTTTTGGCGCGCAACGAACGCACGGTGCGCGAAGGCTTTTGGCGCAAGCTGCGGCGGCTCGCCGGACGCGTGCCGTTCACGAGCGATCTGGTCGCCGCCTATTACTGCGCGATGGATCCGGCGACGCCGTTTCGGGCGCGGGCGATCCTGCTCGGCGCCGTCGCTTATTTCGTGATGCCGATCGACGTGGTGCCGGATGCGATTGCGGTGCTGGGTTTCACCGACGATGCGACGGTACTGGCCACCGCGATTGCCGTTGCCGGCGCGCATATTTTGCCGAAGCACCGTGACGATGCGCGGCGGGTACTACTGATTGGTGGCGTGGACTGATTGCGTACTAAGAAAAAACAGATGCAATCCGATCCGTCACGCCGTCACATCGGCTGAAATCAGCCAAAACTGCCATCACATTGCCGTCACGCTGCCATCACATGTGACGGCACGGCGCTCCGCCTCAGGTCGCGAGACGAGCCTTGGTCTGCTCGAACGATTCAAGTCGCAGCGGCGCAGCACGCGCCTCGTTGGTCGAGGCCCGCCAGTGCCGAAAAACATGGATGGAACAAATATAGAACTCTTGACCGCAATTTGCAATCGAAATTGGGGCAATCCTTCGTAGAGTCCGCTCATGGAAGTCTTGGCGCAAGCTCGTATCGTGATGTGGGAGGGTGCCGGCTTGTGGGTCGTCGACGCCACGCCCGCCGATGACCGCGACATGAAGCGTACGGATGCTCACGCGCATCACGCCATCCAGGTGACGATCAGTTTGGGCGGTCACTTCACGCTCGGCACGTCGGACGAGAGCGTGCGCGCCGACGCCGTCGCGGTGGCTGCGGATGCGCAGCATGTGTTCGAGGCGGAAGGCCTGGTCGCCTTCGTCTTCATCGAGCCTGAGAGCCGGTTGGGGAGAGCCGCGGCGCGTAAGTTGCTCGGCGACAAGAAACTCGCGGCGATACCGATCGAGCTTCTCGGCGATCTTAGAGCACGTATCGTTGCGAACTTCCGTGCGACCAAACGTGATGATGCGATGCTTGTCGCGCTGGGCCGTGATCTTGTCGCCGCGTTCGCGAGCGACGCGAAGGCGGATGCGCCCGACTTGCGGGTTCGCAAAGTCATCGCGTGGGCGGGGCAGCAGCTCGATCGTCCCGTCAGTTTGGCGGACGCTGCAAGCGTCGGCGATCTGTCGGCGAGCCGTTTGCGGCACTTGTTCGTCGAGCAGACGGGGCTGCCGTTCAAGACCTATTTGCTATGGTTACGATTGACGCGCGCGCTCGAGGCCTTTGCCAGCGGCGCGTCGCTGACCGAGGCGGCGCACGGGTCGGGCTTCGCGGATTCGGCGCATCTCAGCCGGACGTTCCGGCGCATGTTCGGCGTTGCGCCGTCTGCCTTGCGCATGTCGTAGCCCCTTCGTTCAAGTGCGCCGGGCAAGCCTCGCCTAGATATCGGTCGTCCCGAACCGGTGACCTAGGAGCTTTGACATGACCGACCAAACGAAGACTGCCGACTGCCATTGCGAACCCGTTTGCGATTGCGGCCCGACCTGCGATTGCACCGCTGCAGCAATGTCGTGCGGCTGCGGCGCGGACTGCAACTGCGGCTCCGGCTGCGCCTGTGCGCCGGCCGCCAATCACGAAGCCAGCTAGTCCTTGTCGCGTGCGCGAATTGCGGGGCCGTCGGCAAGGCGGCACCCGCAGAGGCGCACGCCAGCGAGAACAACGGAGTTATTCCATGAGTTACGTTTTATCAGCCGAGACGACGGGGCACGAACGCGACTTCAGTTCGCACGACGTCGCCCGTGCCATCCGCGCCGCACAACGATCCGCGCATCGGATTCTGTTGTCTCTTGCGGTGATTGCGGTGATCGCGCTCAACGCGGGATCATGCACGACGACGCCAGGCGACAGCGCGTCCGTCATCGTCGACGGGCGGTCCGTGGCCTATCGTGTGCTTGGTTCTGGAGAGCCCGTCGTCGTGATGCTCTCCGGCCTCGGCGATGGGATGGATTCCTTCGAGGACGTCGCCCCGGACATTGCGAAGGTCGCCACCGTGATCATCTACGACCGTGCCGGCTATGGCGGCAGCGCCGCGGCGGCGGGCCCGCGCGATGCTGAAGCCATTGATGGAGAACTATCCGGGCTCTTGGCGCAAATCGGCGTGCGCGGCCCTTATGTCCTGCTCGGCCATTCGGTCGGCGGGCTTTATGCGGAATACATTGCAGCCAAGCACGGCGATCAAGTCACGGGGTTGATCCTGGAGGAGTCGCGCCCTGCAGATTTCTCGCGTCGCTGCGAAGCCGCACAGGCCGGATGGTGCACACCGCCGACGCTCCTGACGTGGTTGATGCCGCGAGGGGCGCAGGACGAATTCGGCGCCCTCGCGGCAACCATCGCGCAGGTCGAGAGCGTACGCTCAGCCAGCGGTCAGCGAGTCATGATCTTGTCGCGGTCCGTGCCGGACGAGCCGACGGCGATCGACGCGCTTTGGGCACAGGCACAAACGGATCTCGCTGCCCGATATGACGGCTCTCAGCATCTCATCGCGGCGCACGCCGGCCATTACGTTCATCATGATGAAAGAGCGTGGTTCGTCGCGTCGATTACGAAGTTCCTGACGCGCTAGAGTCGGGACTCGTTGTCAAGCGGCGGCCGTCAGCGACGGCGACGCGATACAAGTGGTGCTGCGCGGATAAAGTCATTGGCCGCGGCCTCCTCAAGCATCCATCGGCCCATGGCGTCATAAGAAACGGGCAGCCAGGAGTTTAGAGCGCCGTCCCAGTCGGCTGAGGCAACGGGACGCTCGTCCTTACCCTTGGCGTTGACCCCGGCCCGAACCAACGTCCAGCGAAGCGACGCAAACGCGCCGTTGCCGAGTGCATCTACGACTGCTTGTTGTTCGGTCGCCCCACGCCCCATTGTGCCCGGTATCCTCGAGAAGAAACGCATGGCCCAGCTCGCAGGCCTCCCGGGGCGTGAGGTGAGCATCGTGTTGATCATGATGAAGCGGTCGATGCCTGCAGCCCGCATTGAAGCTTCGACTGCGACGGTGTTCCTAGACAGCAGGGCTGAGGGATCAGAACTTGCCGACGTCAAACCGAGCGCAGTGAGGACCGCATCCGCGCCGCAAAACGCCTTGGTAAGGGCACCTTCATCGGCAAGAGATGTGACAACGCTGACGCGGGAGCCATCCGGCACATCGGTGATTCGTTCGGGCCGCGAGCGGACAATCGCGGTGAACCCGATCCCCTCTGCTCGGCACACGCGCAGGATTCCCTGGCCTAGACCACCTGCCGCGCCGATGACGGCCACATGATGGGGTAACGGGCGCGAAGAGCCATCGGCAACTGCTGTCGTCATCGTTGACTTATAGGCCACCTAGTCTTCGTTGTCCGCGTTTGCCGTTGCGAGGAGCCAGTCGCGGAAGGCTTTGATCTTTGGGGCGTTCTCCGTCTCCGGCGGGTAGACGAGGTAGAAGGCGAATTCCGCCGTGATCGAGGGTGTGAAGGGGCGGACGAGTTGGCCGGTTTGTAGGTCACCTCGGACGAGCACGCTTCGGCCGAGGGCTACGCCTAGGCCTTCGATCGCGGCTTGAATGAGGAGGCCGGAGTCGTCGAAGCCGGGGCCTCTTGTTGAGTCGACTGTCGTGACGCCGGCGGCGCGGAGCCACATGCCCCAGTCTTCGCGCATTTCGTCGTGCAGCAGTGTGACGTGCGACAGGTCTGCGGGGGTCTTGAGTTGGGCTGCGAGTTTGGGGGCGCAGACGGGGAAGAGTTCTTCGGAGAGGACTTTGACGCTGGTGAGGCCGGGCCAGTCGCCTTTGCCATAGCGGATCGCCAGATCGACGTCGGGGCCGAGGGCGCCGGTTTGGGCTTCGAAGGTTGCGATCCAGACGTCGATGTTCGGGTTCTTGTCGCGGAAGTCGGCGAGGCGCGGGACGAGCCACTTGCCGGCGAAGGACGGCATCATCGCGACCGTCAGCCAGCCCTGTCCCGGATCGACCGCCTGGAGCTTGCGGCCGGCGAGCGCGATCTGGTCGAGGGCGGCGGTGACCGTGGGGAGGAATTTGGCGGCGGCCTCGGTCAACGCGACCTGGCGGCCGTCGCGGCGGAAGAGGGGGATGCCGGCCCAGTCTTCCAGGGCTTTGACCTGATGGCTTACGGCGCTTTGGGTGACCGATAATTCATCGGCCGCCCTTGTGAAACTGAGCAAACGGGCCGCGGATTCGAAGGCCCGTAGGGAGTTCAAGGGGGGAAGGCGACGCTGCATGCCTTAAGTATATTAGTTTTCCTCATCATATCAATGAAAAGTCCTCGTTTGAAACAGGGCGTCTGGGAGGCCATATTTTGGCTCATAGAAGTCATTCAACGACGGAATCGAGGCATCCCATGTTTAAGGCATATCCGCTTTATATGACCGGTCGGAATGAGCGTCGCTCATCTGGTCGCGGTTTCTTCGCCACCCTTCTGCGGCTCTTGGGCCGTGGCACCAGCCAGTAAGAAGATGGCCAAGCCAAAATAAAGGGCCCCACTTGTGGGGCCCTTTTTGTTTGTCTGGGAGCGCGGGACGCCCGCGCTCCCAGACTAAGTAACCAGGACCACTTTGCCCTTCACTTTGCGGGCGGCCATGTCGTTGAGGGCTTCGGCAGCCTTTGCCAGCGGGTAGGTTTTGGAGACCGAGGGTTTGAGTTTGCCGTCTTTCACCCAGCTCATCAGTTCGGCGAGATTTTCTTGGTTGCGCTTGGGTTCGCGGGCGGTGAAGGCGCCCCAGAAGACGCCGACGATTTGGCAGCCTTTGAGAAGCGTCAGGTTGAGGGGGATCGAGGGGATGCCGGCGGGGAAGCCGACGACCAGGTAGCGGCCTTCCCAAGCGATGGCGCGTAGCGCTGGTTCGGCGTAGTCGCCGCCCACGCCGTCGTAGATGACGTTGGCGCCGTCGCCGCCCATGAGTTTCTTCAGGTCATCGGACAGTTTCTTCTGTGCGTCGCGATCGAGCGGATTTTCCGGATAGACGATGCCTTCGTCGGCGCCGCGGGCTTTGCAGAAATCGACCTTCTCTTGGCTGGAGCAGGCGGCGATGACGCGCGCGCCCATGATCTTGCCGATCTCAACCGCGGCGATGCCGACGCCGCCGGCGGCGCCCAGCACCAGCAACGTTTCGCCGGGCTTTAGATGCGCGCGGTCTTTCAGTGCGTGGTGCGACGTGCCGTAGGTCATCACGAACGCCGAGGCTTCAACGAAATCCATGTTCGCCGGGAACGGGATGCAGCGCGGCGCGGGTGCTACCGCTTCTTCCGCAAAGCCGCCCCAGCCCGTCGAGCCGATGACGCGGTCGCCGACCTTCACGTTGGTCACGCCCTCGCCCACTTCTTTCACGATGCCGGCGACTTCGCCGCCCGGCGCGAAGGGCAGCGGCGGTTTGAACTGGTATTTGTTTTGGATGATGAGGACGTCGGGGAAGTTTACGCCGGCCGCCTTCACCGAGATCAGGACTTGGCCTTTGTCGGGCTTGGGGCTTGGCACTTCGGTCAGCACCAGACTGTCGGGCGGTCCGTATTGCTTGCACAGCATGGCTTTCATGAACGTTCTCCAGTTCTTGCTTGTGTTTTGGCGTTGGGATTGACGTTAGGGGAGCGCGCGCAAAACGCCAAGAGAGCAACCGCCGTCACGCTTCGCGCGTTCGTGAGCGCGCGTTCATGGATGGTTCAGTCGGGTCGTCCCTATATGGGCGGCTGAGTTTTTGAGGAGTCCCCCCATGTCTCACTCCATCCGCGCCGTCTTTGTCCGCGGCGCCGCCATGGCCGCGGCCGCGACGTTGCTGATCGGGCCGGCGATCGCCGACAATCCGCCACCGCAGAAGCGTTCGTCGTGCGCGTTCGTGCGGCAGATCGACAATTTCAAAGAGA
>JAEUMM010000364.1 GCA_016792645.1 Alphaproteobacteria bacterium
CGATCACAAGAGCCCGGCGTCGATCCACGGCAAGAACACGCAGACCGTTCACGTTCATCTGGACGAGGATGTCGACAAGCACTGCGCGCGTGCGAAGGCCGCGGGGGCGGAGATCATTCAGGAACCGGACACGCAGTTTTACGGCGACCGCACGTATCGCGCGCGCGATCCTGAGGGGCATATCTGGACCTTCGGGCAGACCGTGCAGGTGGTGACGCGGGAGGAAGCGGAGAAGGCTTCGGGTCTCAAGATCGAAGGTTGGGTGTGACACGCAAGACTGGGCGAGCGAAGACGCAAACCGTCGATGCGGTGCTGGCGGCGCTGGCCGATCCGCAGCGGCGCAAGGTCGTCGACGTGCTGCGCGCGGGGCCGCGGAATGCGGGGGATCTCTCTCGATTGGTCGGCGTGTCGGCGCCGGCGATGAGCCGGCATCTGCGGATGCTCAAGGGATCCGGGATCGTGAGCGAGACGCACCCGGACTACGACGCTCGGGTGAGGGTTTATGCGTTGCGCACGGAGTCGCTAGGTGCGCTCAAGGATTGGCTTGAGACGACGGAGCGCCTGTGGGCGGATCAGCTGGCGGCGTTCAAGACGCATCTGGAGCGCTGAGTTTGAGCTCGCGCGTGATCGTGGCGCTTAGGGTCAAGGCGGCGCCTTTGCGCACCTTCGACGTCTTTACGCGCGAGATCGGGTTGTGGTGGCGGCCGAACGAGCTTTTTCAGTTCACGCCGCGCAGTCCCGGGCGGTTGGCGTTCGAGCCGCCGGCGGCGGACGGGCTGGGTGGACGCTTCACCGAGACGCTCGCCAACGGAAAGGTGTTCGAGATCGGCAAGGTCACCGCCTGGGAGCCGGGCGTGCGGCTTGCCTTCGGGTGGCGGCAGGCGACCTTCACGGCCGATCAGGCGACCGAGGTCGAGGTGCGCTTCGAAGCCGTGGGCGAAGAGACGCGGGTGACCGTCGAACACCGGGGTTGGGACAGCGTGCCCGCGGCGCACGTGGCCAAACATGGTTTCCCGGAGCTGCTGTTTCAGCGGCGGCATGCGGAATGGTGGCGCGGCCTGCTTGAAGGGATGGCGCAGCAGGCTCAAACTGGGGGCGGCTGAAGCGGGAGGCTTTCCATGCGCACGTTCTTGCTTTCGACGGCGATGATCTTCTTTGGGCTTGGCGGGGTGGCGACGGCGGCGCCGCCGGACGACATGGCGCAGTTGCTGACCGGACCGTGGGGACGCGTCGACTTCAACTGGCAGCCTTACACCGGCGTGCTGGCGAAGAACTCGTGCCCGGTGGCCGGCGTTCGTCAGGTCTCGACGGTGGGGTTGTTCGGCGACGGCGGGACGATGTGGATCGAGCCCGACAAGCAAAAGCTGTTGCTGCATGACGGCGGGCCGGCGCCGCGGGTCTTTGTGTTCGCGCGCATGGAGACGGCGACCTCGGCAATCTACAAGGAGGGATCTACGGAACGGCGGCTGTCGATCGTGGGCGTTGATCGCCTGACTGAAGAGCGCGTGCCGGCTCCCGCGGGGGTGCCGGCGACCAAATATCTGCGCTGTAAGATCAAGAAATAGCGCCGCGCCTCAAGCGCAGTTTTGCAGCGTCTCGTGCAGTTTTTTCGAGAGATGCGCGCGCAGCTTCTCGCTCGGGATCTTATGCGTATCCTCGTGGAACGCGCGCGAGAGAACCTTATGTACGGCGAAGTACGACTCGTTCACGCCCTTGCCCTGACGCTTGGCTTCGTCACGCAATTCCGGACCTAACTTCACCAGTTCGAAGAGCCGATCTTTCATCGTTCATCACTCCCATGTTCTGCGGTTCGCTTACCCTCGGCCGGAGTGCTTCAGCCGAACGGTTCAACCTCCACCTTTATGCCGTGATGCTGACATACGATTTGCGACTTGTCCCCTAATGTTTGGTGACAAATTGTCCAGCCCTAAAGAAGAGCTAAACGCGCGCACTAAGATTGTTCAGTCGTCACGCCGCATGTGCGATGCAGCATGCGGCAATTGTCCAGCAATCGAGCGTGTGCTGACGCACAAATCGCCATCTGTATTTTGCGCTGCAGCGACGCCGCCGGAACCGGATTAACTGCAAATAGTTCCGAGCCCGGCGGCGCAGTCGTCAGTGCGTCGATCCGGGCGTATCGCGCGGTTCCGGCGCCTTGGCGCGCGGCGCGGACGGTTTCTTCGGAATCACGTGCGCGCCGGCCTTGCCGTTCAGCGGATGCGCTTTCATTTCGGGCGGCAGTTTCACCTCGCCGTTTTCAGCGAGCTGGCCCGTGATCTTGGACATCATATCGAACTGAGTCTGAACGTCGTCCATGATGCGGGCCATGGCGCCGGAGACCCAGCGCTGCCACGCCTCGGCGCGCTTTTCGGTGTCGCGTTCGCCGCGCAGGTCGTTGATCATGGTCAGCGCGGCGTCGGCGCCTTCGGCGCGCCGCTCAAACCACTTGTCGAGGTTCTGATGAACGTCGTCGAGCATGCGCTTCTGCATTGCAATGACGCGCTTCATCGCCTCCAGGTAGGCGACGTTCGGGAAGGGCACGTTCATCAGGTCGCTCAGGACTTCTGAGGGCGTTTTTTCCTTCGGCATGGCTACGGTTCCTTGCGGCGGTCGGTCTGGTTTTCGAGCGGGGGATTCCGCTGCGCGTAAAACGCAAATCGCGTTCAGTTCCAGGCGGCTGGGCGCTTCTACTATGGGACGAGAAGCTTTCCGTTCTGCCGAAATCGCGGCCGCATCCACGCCGATGCCGGTATCGCCGAAGGTGGGCCGCAGCCCCATCCGACCTTGCGCGAATACATGCGCAACCGAACACACCACACACTTAGCAAACTACAAGAGCGCGGCCCAGCGATCTTTGACTTGCATCAACAGATGCTCTTGGGGTCATCGCGAAGCAAGTTGAAGTTTGTTCAGGATGATCACGCTTACGTCGGATGCCAAGGCGTCACACGCGGGATCCAGCGCGGGACGTTGACGCGATAGGCGCGGAAGGCTTCGGGGAAGCTTTTGGCGAGTGTCGGCTCTTCGTACAAAACGACAAAAGCGTGACAAACGACCAAGAAGAGCGCGCCGTAAGCGAGCACGGGTTCGCTGCCGAAAAGGATGCCCTGACCGAAAATGGCGGCCGCGACCGCGACGTACATCGGATTGCGGACGTGGCGGTAGTAGCCGGAGATGATGAGGCTGCGTGTCGGGTTGGTGGGGGCGGGCGTGCCATGTCCCAAGATCGCAAACCGGGCGAAGGAGTCGATGACGATGTCGAAGGCGGCGAAGACGAGGGCGGCGCCGACAAAGCGCGTCGCGTCGTTGCCGAAGAACGCCGGCTCGAAGGTCCAGCCGCTGATCAAATAGGGCAGGAGCCCCGCCATGGTGCCGGGCGCTAGGAAGAAGAAGAGGATCGAGCCTTGGACGGGCGTGAGTCGCATTCGCGGTTCTAACACTCGTGTCGGGGCAGCCGTCTTAGGGCTTGGGGCAGTGGGCGCCGGTCGTGATCCAGGTTTGGGCTGCGGCCAGGAAGTCCTTGTGCGCAACCGGCGGCGCGGTGCGCTTGCCGCCGGGCGTCCAGGCCCACAGCACGAGGCGGTCGGCCTCAAGATGTTCGATGATCTTGGCGCCGGTGCGGTTGCCGTTCTTCGTCGGGTCGGTGACGGCGCGGCAGAGCGCGGCCGGCGGTAGGTCGGTCCACCCTTGGGCCAGAGACGCCATGTGCCAATCCTTGGCGCCCGGAATATTGGCGACGTTCTTGTCCTTGTGGCAGGTCGTGCAGCGCAGGCCCGCGGCGCCCCGATCGTCGGTCCCGCGCGCGACGTTGAGGGTGTGGCGGTGGCGGTCGTCGCCTTGTGTCGGCCAAGCGACGGTGGTGTGGCAGTTCATGCAGCGCGGATGGTTCAGCACCTTGGCGACCGTTTCAAACGCGGCGAGGGATTTGGCCTCGTCGCCGGGTGCGGCCGAGACGACGGAAAGCGCGGGCAGCGTCAGCGCCAAGACGCACGCCAGCGTGCCAAGAGTTGCCAGAACGCGCATCGATCCCCCCTCGCCCGCGTGGAACCGCAAGTGTGCGGGGTCGGCCACGGCGATGCAAGTTTTACGGCGTTTCCTGAGGGGCGGGGGTGGTAATTCGTCCGTAGGCTTCCTAACTCGGTTTGAATGGCTCTTTGAGCCCGCCCGGAGCACGCCTTGAAGGATCCCGCCGCGAACCCGCCGAAGGACGCCCTGCGCGACGCACGGGTGCGGCCGGATTCGTGGCTCATCGGCGCGTTTCTTGTCCTCTTTGGCGTCGCTGTTTCGGCGTCGCTGCCGCAGATCACAGGCGCGGTTCGGACGGCCGTCGCCGATGCGGCGAAGAGCGGCGCGACTGACAAAGCCCAGCGGCCGACGATCCGGCAGCATCTCGCCGGCCTGCGTGTCGTGCTGCCGAAGCTTTTCGGCGGACATGACTTCGTGCCGACGGCGGCGCCCTCCGTGGCGTTCGTCGCGGTCAACAATCGCGTTTTTGCGCGGCCGACCGACTTGGCCGCGCGCGCGCAAGAGCGCGGCTTTAGCGCTCGCGCGCCGCCCTTCCAAGGCTGAAGCCGTGGCGCCGTGGCCCATCGCTGCGGCGCCGCCCGTTCCTTTTCCATAACTCTGCTTCGAACCCGTGCGCGCGCGAGAACCCGCGAGCACGCGTGCGAGGCGCAAACGTATTGGATACGACCATGCGCACGTCCGCGTGGCGGCTCTTCGCCTATGCGATCATCATTCTCTTAGGCGTCCTGACCGCTCTTCCGAATCTATTTACGCCGCAGCAGCTGAGCGCATTGCCGGCGTGGCTGCCGAAACAACAAGTCGCGTTGGGGCTCGATCTGCGCGGTGGCGCGCACTTGGTGCTTGAGGTCGACGCCAAGGCGCTGATCGGCGAGCGCGTGCAAGACCTGGTGCGCGAGGCGCGGCGCCTGTTGCGCGACGCGAAGGTCGATCCGGAGTCGGTGCGGCGCGACGGCGAAACCATCGTCGTGACGTTGGCCGACGCCAACGTGCGCTCTCAGGCGTCGCAGGCGCTCAAGAAACTCGCGGGCGCGGACCAGGTGGCGTTCGGGCAGTCGGCCGAGATCGAGGTTGCCAATGACGGCGACGCTGCGCTGCGGGTTACGTTGACGAAGGCCGGCATCGACGCCAGGGTCAACGCGGCAGCGGAGCAGAGTCTTGAAATCCTGCGTTTGCGCATCGACGAGTCGGGCCTCTCGGAGCCGACGCTGCAGCGCGTCGGACGCGATCGCATTCTGATTCAGTTGCCGGGCGTACAGGATCCCGAGCGCATCAAGACCATCCTGAAGACCACGGCGAAAATGACATTCCACATGGTGCGCGGGGATGTGGACGTGACCCGCGTTGCGCCGCCAGGTGTTTCGATCCGCGACGGCTCGGAGCCCGGCGAGCGCTATGCGATCGAGGATCGCGTGATGCTGTCGGGCGACCGGCTGAGCGACGCGAAGCTGGGCTTCGACTCGGTGACGGGCGAGCCGGTCGTGACGTTCCAGTTCGACGGCGTCGGCGCGCGGCAGTTCGCCGAGATCACCAAGAACAATGTCGGCCGGCCGTTCGCCATCGTGCTGGACAACAAGGTGCTGACGGCGCCCGTGATTCAGCAGCCGATCTTGGCCGGCAGCGGGCAGATCAGCGGCAGCTTTACGTCGCAGAGCGCGTCCGACTTGTCGGCGCTGCTGCGTGCCGGCGCGCTGCCGGCGCCTTTGACGGTGATCGAGGAGCGAACCGTCGGCGCGGATCTCGGCGCGGACGCGATCGAGAGCGGTATCATGACCGGCTTGCTGGGCTTTGCGTTCGTGTTCGTGTTCATGACGCTGCTCTACGGGCGGTGGGGCTTGGTCGCGAACTTGGCGCTGGCGTTGAACGTGATCCTGACGTTCGCTGCGCTTTCGGTGTTGGGCGGTACGCTGACCCTTCCGGGTATCGCGGGCATCGTGTTGTCGATCGGACTGGCGGTCGACGCGAACGTTTTGATCAACGAGCGTATCCGCGAAGAGACGCGCAAGGGACTCGGCGCGATGGCGGCGCTGGATGCGGGCTTCCGCCGCGCGTTTGCGACGATTGTCGACTCCAACCTGACGGCGCTGATCGCGACGTTGTTGCTCTTCATGTTCGGCACCGGACCCGTGCGCGGGTTCGCCGTGACGATGGGGCTTGGCATCGCGATCTCGATGTTCACGGCGGTCACCGTCGTGCGCGTGATGATGAACGAGATCGTGCGGCGCAAGCGCCTCAAGACGCTCAACATCGAGCCGATGTTCCGCATGAAGCTGATCCCGGACGGGACGTCGATCCAGTTCATGAAGGCGCGGTTCTTCGGGTTGGGCTTCTCCGCGTTCCTGTCGGCGGCGTCGCTGGCGCTCTTCTTTTATCCGGGCCTGAACTACGGCGTCGATTTTAAGGGCGGCATTCAGATCGAGGTCGTGACCAAGGGGCCTGCCGATTTGGCGGCGCTGAGGTCGGGGCTCGACGGGCTTAAGCTTGGCGAGGTGGGGCTGCAGGAGTTCGGCAGCACATCGCATGTTCTGATCCGCGCGGAGCGGCAACCGGGCGGCGATGCCGCACAGCAGTCCGCGGTGGCGGAGTTGCGCGCCAAGATCGTCGAGGTGTCGCCCGGCGCGAAGATCGAGCGGACGGAGGTCATCGGGCCGAAGGTCAGCAGCGAATTGGCGGAGACGGGGATTCTCGCCGTCGTTCTCGCGAGCTTTGCGATGCTGGCCTACATCTGGGCCCGCTTCGAATGGCCGTTCGCGGTCGGCGCGATCGCGACGTTGATCCTGGACGTGACGAAGACGGTCGGGTTCTTCGCGTTGACGGGGCTGGACTTCAACCTGACGGCCATCGCCGCGCTGCTGACGTTGATCGGGTATTCGGTGAACGACAAGGTCGTCGTTTATGACCGGATGCGCGAGAACATGCGGCTCTACAAGAACATGGACCTGCGCCAACTCATCGACCGCAGCATCAACGAGACGCTCGCGCGCTCGCTCTATACGTCGATGACGGCGCTGGTGTCGTTGATCCCCATGGCGATTTGGGGCGGCAGTGCGGTCGAGAGTTTTGCGATACCGATGGTGTTCGGCATCGTCATTGCGGCAAGCTCATCCGTGTTCATCGCGGCGCCGATCCTGCTGTTCATCGGCGATTGGCGGACAAAGCGGCGGAAAGCGCAGGCGGTGCTCGCCGCGGAGGAGGAAGCGGCGGCGTAGTTCCGTTGACTTAGGTTTCCAATTCTCCGGCCAGCGCGATCAGTTTGTTGATGGTGTTCCAGTTGCGCGCTGTGCCGGAGGTGGCGAGGGTTTTTTCGATGGTGGGGCCAACGAATTTCGAGGTGCCGATGCTGCTGGCGTAGTGGGTGTAGAGTTCGCGGCCGTCGACTTTGTGCGGTTCGGTCGCGTGTTTCCATTGCGCCAGCGTCTTGGCCGCTTCCTTGGTTGGGGCGTGGCTTAGAAACGTCACGAGGAGGTGGCTGGGGTCGTCCTTCGCCGCGGTGGGGAAGGGGTTGCGCTTGAGGACGTCGCGCAATTCGTCCGGCGTGCGGACGATGACGCGGATGTCGGCGCCGAAGCGGGCGCGGATCGCGGCTTCGAGTTTCTTCGAGAGGGCCGCCGGCGTCGTGCGGCCGGTACGTAGCACCAGGTTGCCGCTTTGAAGCAGGGTGCGCGGGTCTTTGAAGCCTTGTTTCTCGCAGAGCTCGCGAAGGGCGGCCATCGGGATCATGCCGGTGCCGCCGACATTCACCGCGCGCAGGAATGCGATGAACACCGGCATGGTCAGCGTGCCGCTTGTTGCAGTTTGAATAGTGCGATGAAAGCGCGTTCGCCGGCCGGCGTGAAGTCGACGACGCGTGTGCCTTTCGCGCGCTTGGCCCAACCGAGTTCGAAGATGCGGTCGAGGATGGCCGCGCCCAGCGTGCCGGCGAGGTGGCTGCGCCGCACGCTCCAATCGAGGCAGGTGCGGCAGAGCGGACGGCGGACTGTTTCCAGTTCGGCGATGTCGATGCCGAAGGCGGCGAACGCCGTGCGGCCCGGTTTCGG
>JAEUMM010000117.1 GCA_016792645.1 Alphaproteobacteria bacterium
TCGCTCACCGAACTCTTCGCCCCCAAAATCATCGCCGAGCGCGTGGAAGGCATGCTCTCAGGCTACGACTTCGTCTCGCGCGAAACGCTGGCCTATTTCGGCGCGCGCATGACCCAAGCCCCGCGCGACGCCGATTTCGCCCTGCGCTATTGCATCGAAACCGCCAAAACGCGCGACCAGCAAGACGCCTGCATCGCCGCTCTGACCTTCAAATGCAACGTGCTTTGGGCCATGCTGGACGCCCTGTACCACGCCTACGTAGCGCCGGGACACATACCGCCCGGCGCGTTCAGACCATGAGCGACGACGCGAAACCAAGACTGGCCCCCGGCGTCAAACTGCGCCACGACGCAAAGCGCGGGCCCATGCTCATGGCGCCCGAACGCATCCTCGAACTCGACGAAATCGCGCAAGCCATCGTCGCCCAATTCGACGGCACGAAGCGCGTCTCGGAAATCGCCGCCGCGCTCGCCAAGGAATACGACGCGAAGGCCGAAGACATCCGCGCCGACATCGACCACCTGCTCAAAGATCTAACCGCAAAGGGCTACGTGAAGTCGTGACGGAGAACTTGAGGCCCATCGGCCTTCTCGCAGAACTCACCCATCGCTGCCCGCTCGGCTGTCCGTATTGTTCGAACCCGCTAGACCTCGTCCGCGCCAACCAGGAGCTCGACACCAAAACATGGGAACGCGTGTTCAATGAGGCCGCCGACCTCGGCGCCATGCACGTGCATCTCTCCGGCGGCGAACCACTGGCCCGCAAAGACATCGCCGAACTGACGAACGCGGCCCACCTCGCCGGCCTCTACACCAACCTGATCACCTCGGCGATCGGCCTCAACGCGCAACGCCTGACCGAACTGCGCTCCGCCGGCCTCGACCACGTGCAAATCTCAATCCAAGGCATCGACCCCTCGCGCGCCGACGCCGTCGCCCACTACAAAGGCGGATCGAGAGCCAAACGCGACGCCGCCAAACTCGTCGTCGAAGACGGCCTGGCGCTGACCATCAACGCGGTCATCCACCGCGGTAACATCGCCGACGTCCCCGCCATCATCGACCTCGCCGAAGAACTCGGCGCCGGCCGCCTGGAAGTCGCGCACGTGCAATACCACGGCTGGGCAATCCCCAACCGCGCCACCCTCATGCCGTCGCGCGAAGATTTCCTGGCCGCGGCAAAGATCGTCGAAGACGCGCGCAAACGCCTCGAAGGTACGCTGGTCATCGACCACGTCATCCCCGACTACTACGCCGAACGCCCAAAGGCGTGCATGGGCGGCTGGGGCCGCCAAGTCATCGTCGTAACACCGGACGGCCGAGCGCTCCCCTGCCACGCCGCGAGCACCCTGCCCGGATTCACCTTCGACAACGTCCGCGACCGCTCACTCAGCGACATTTGGGAGAAGAGCGACGCCTTTACAAAATTCCGCGGCACCGCGTGGATGCCCAAACCCTGCCAAGGCTGCGACCGCGCCGAAATCGACTGGGGCGGCTGCCGCTGCCAAGCCTTCGCCATCACCGGCGAAGCAGCCGCCACCGACCCCGCCTGCGCCCTGTCCCCAGATCACGCCAAGCTACGCGACCTGGCCACCGCCGACGCGGCGAGCACGAACACCGCGTACCGCTTCAGAAGAATCGGCGGCTAGCCCAAACCAAATGCTGTCATCCCGGAAGCTAGCGCAGCTTGATCGCGAAGCGATCTAGCGAAGCTTGCTGTCCGGGACCCAGGGTGGCTGCATCAAGCGTTCGTGCGTCGACCCTGGGTCCCGGACAGTAAGGCTCGCAACCAACTGCTTCGCAGTTGGGCTCACCTAACTTCCGGGATGACAGGTATTGCTTAAGCCGCCAGATCGATCGCGATCTTGCCGAAATGACCTTGCCCCATCATCGTCGTGAGCGCTTCCTTCGCCGCGGCAAAGGGAAACGTCTTGTCGATCACCGGCTTGATCTTGTGCAGCGCCATCGCGCGGCACATCGCCTCGAACTGTTCGCGCGACCCGACGGTGACGCCCTTCACCTTCGCATTCGCGGTCATCACCATGCCGATCTGCAGATCCTTCACATGGCCCGACAGCACGCCGACGATCGACACATGCCCGCCGACGCGGATGGACTTGAGACTATGCTCCAGCGTGCCCGCGCCGCCCACTTCGACCACGTGGTCCACGCCGCGCCCGTTCGTGATCTCGCGCACCGCCTTCGACCAATCCGGCGTTTCCTTGTAGTTGATGAGATGATCCGCGCCGAGCGCCTTCGCGCGCGCCAATTTTTCGTCGGATGACGAGGTGATAATCACCTCCGCCCCCGCCGCCTTCGCGAACTGCAACGCAAAGATCGAAACGCCGCCCGTGCCTTGCACGACCACGGTCTCGCCCGCCGTCAACCCGCCTTCCACCATCAGCGATCGCCAAGCCGTCAGCGCCGCGCACGGCAACGTCGCGACCTCCGCATCGCTCAAATACGACGGCACCTTCGACACGCCGTCAGCCGACAGCAGCGCATAATCCCGCCACACGCCGTCGAGCGATCCGCCGATAGCGCTCGCCTGCCCCTCGCGCGTCAACGCGCCGGCAAGCCAGTGCTGAAAGAACATCGACGCCACGCGATCGCCCGTTTTCACGCGCGTAACACC
>JAEUMM010000437.1 GCA_016792645.1 Alphaproteobacteria bacterium
CGCCTGCGCGCCACCAAGTGCCGCATCGCCATCATGCGCGGCGAGATGTCGGTCCTGCTCCCCGCCGAAGTCGGCGACTACATGTTCAACCTGCTGGGCCGCGCCGCCCCCGTGATCGAAATCCCCCAGGCCCGCCACCACGTCATGCTCGACCAACCGCTGGCGTTCGTCGCAGCTTTGCGCGCACTCCTCGCCGACTGGAACCATTCCGTCCCCACGCGACGCATCTGAAGGACCAAGAAAATGAAACCGCTCTTAGCGTGCTGCGTCCTCATTGCACTCGCCGTCGCAACGCCCATCGCAAGCGCCGACGCCGCGCTGCAAACGTTCCTCGAAAAAACGCTCACCGCCGCGCGCGATAAGAACCATCTGCCCGCCGTCGCCGCCGCCGTCCAAATCAACGGCAAGCTTGAAGCAGAAGCCGCACTTGGCCTTCGCGCGCTTGGCCATCCTGATCCCGTCACCACCAACGATCGCTGGCACATCGGTTCCGACACCAAGGCCTTCACCGCCACGCTGATCGCGCGCCTCGTCGAACAAGGCGTGATGAAATTCGACGACACGCTCGCCACGTCCTTCCCCGCGCTCGCGAAAGACATGGACCCGGCCTATCGCACGATGACGGTGACACAACTCCTCAGCCACACCGCAGGCTTGCCGCCGATCGCCGAAGACAACGAACTGCCGGAACTCTACGCTGTCACGTCGCCGTTGCCGAACGTGAAGGACCAACGCGCTGCCGTCGCGCGCCACTATCTGAAAAAGCCCCAGGCCTCGAAACCCGGCGAGTTCGTCTATTCGAATCTCGGCTACATCATCGCCGGCGCCATCGCCGAAGCGCACACCGGCAAAAGCTGGGAAGATCTGGTCCGCGAACAAATCTTCACCCCTCTCGGCATCAAGAACGCAGGCTTCGGCTCACCCGGCACGCCGGGCAAAACCGACCAACCCTGGGGCCATGAAGAAAAGGCGCCCGGCACGCTCATCGCGCATGATCCCGCAACCGCCGACATGGACGCGAACACGCGCCCCGTCATCGGTCCCGCCGGCACCATCAACATCGCGCTGAAAGACTGGCTGCTCTTCGCCCAAGACCAACTCGACGGCGTCCACGGCCACGGCAAACTGTTGAAGCCGGAAACCTACCGCAAACTCCACACGCCCGTGACCGGTAACTACGCCCTCGGCTGGGGCGTCAAACTCGGCGCCACCGGCATCCCCGAAATCATCACCCACTCCGGCAGCAACGGCTACTGGCTCGCCGACATCCGCATCATGCCCAAACACGACATGATCTTCCTCACCGTCACCAACGCCGGCAACGAAGCCGCCAACGAACTAATCAAAGACGTCGGCACCCCGCTGAAGGACCGCCTGAAGCCGCTGGAATAGCCCACCGCTGCGCCTTACGCCCTGGCATCCCGGGTGAGCGCAGCGAGATGGGCGGGGATGGCGGCAAAAGCGCGGCAAAACTGCGGTTGCCGGGGCGATTTCCGTTGCTATAGTCCCGCCCGACCGGCGAGTTCTCGCCATTCCGTCAAAATCCCGTAGTTGATCACGAGGCAGTTCGATGGCCAGCGCGCCGCACACGTACCAAAAAGGCAAAATGGACCTCAGCGAGCACCAGGCGACGTTCGCCCTGTTCTGGTGGTGGACAAAGATCAGCATCATCGGCTTGGTCATCCTGATGGCCTTGATGGCCTATTTCCTGACCTAAGCGAGCGCCGTCATCGCGAACAGCCTCCTCCAACCGGCACAGGTCCTATGAAAGTCGGCATCCCCAAGGAACGGCGCGCGAACGAATCGCGTGTCGCCGCAACGCCTGAGACCGTGAAGAAACTGAAGGGCCTTGGCCTCGACGTGGTGGTCGAATCCGGCGCCGGCGCACCGTCGCACTTCGCCGATCAGGACTACGCCGCCGCCGGCGCCGAAATCGGAACGCAAGCGGCGGCCCTGGGCGCCGACATCGTACTCAAGGTGATGCGCCCGACGGATGATGAACTGCCGCAGCTGAAACGCGGCGCCATGCTCGCCGCCATCCTCGCCCCCTACGCCGACAAAACCGCCGCCGCGAAATACGCGGCCGCAGGCGTCAACAGCTTTGCGATGGAGTTCATGCCGCGCATCACGCGCGCGCAGTCGATGGACGTTCTCTCGTCGCAATCGAACCTCGCGGGCTACAAGGCGGTGATCGACGCAGCCGCCGCCTACGGCCGCGCCTTCCCGATGATGATGACGGCAGCCGGCACCATCGCCCCGGCGCGCGCCTTCATCATGGGCGTCGGCGTCGCAGGCCTCCAAGCGATCGCCACCGCGAAACGCCTCGGCGCCATCGTCTCGGCGACCGACGTGCGCGCCGCGACGAAGGAACAAGTGCAATCGCTCGGCGGCACCTTCGTCATGGTCGAGGACGAAGAATCGAAGCAGGCCGAAACCTCCGGCGGCTACGCCAAGGAAATGAGCGACGCCTACAAAAAGAAGCAGGCCGCGCTGATCGCCGAAACGATCAAGAAGCAAGACATCGTCATCACCACCGCGCTCATCCCCGGCCGCCCCGCGCCGGTGCTG
>JAEUMM010000441.1 GCA_016792645.1 Alphaproteobacteria bacterium
AACCGCCCACGCGAACAAGCGCGCCGAGATTCTGGCCGCCGCTCGCCGCGTGCTCGGCCGCGATGGGCCGAAGGGCCTGACCATCCGCGCCGTAGCGTCGGAGGCCGGCTACGTCCCCGGCGCCGTGTATTTCTACTTCCACTCGAAGGCCGCGATCCTGTCCGAACTCGCCGTCAGCGAACTCTCGGGCCTCACGAAGCATCTGCGCTCGACCACCGCGCGCGACGCCGCCGACCGCGCGTCGCAAGCCGCCGAAGTCTTCGCCACCGCGCACACGATCTTTGAACAAGATTCAGAAAATCGACTGAGCCCCGGCTCCGAACGCGCGCTGCTGGGCCGCCTGATCGCCCTGTTCCAAACGGTAGGCGAACCCCTCAACCTCGAACACCTGCCGCCCGACCAAGCCCAAGCCCGTGCCCTGGGCCTATCGTCGGCAGCCATCGGCCTAGCCACCCTCGCCCGCATGGGCCGCCTGGACAAGTTGGGCGTGACGTCGGCCAGCGCCCTACGCGAAATCGCCCACTGTCTGAAAACAGCCCCGGAACGCGACGAAGCAACGGGGACGTAGCCGCAAACCTCTCTAATCCTCCCCCACCAAAGTGGGTGAGGATTAGGCCCGCTCGAACACCGCCGCGACACCCTGTCCGCCGCCGACGCACATCGTCTCGAGCCCGTAGCGCACCTTCCGCCGCTTCATCTCGTGCATCAGCGTCGCCAGAATGCGCACGCCCGTCGCGCCGATCGGATGCCCGAGCGAAATGCCCGACCCGTTGACGTTGAGCTTGTCGCGATCGTCCCAACCCCAACGCTTCAGCACGCCCAACACCTGCGCTGCGAACGCCTCGTTCAACTCCACAAGGCCGATGTCCTTCCACGACAGCTTCAACCGCGCGAACAACTTCTCAACCGCGGGAACGGGCCCAAGCCCCATCGTCGCCGGATGACAGCCGGCCGCCGCCCACCCGACAAGCATCCCCATCGGCTCAAGTCCAAGCGACGCAAGCTTATCTTCGGCCACGATCAAACAAGCCGCCGCCGCGTCGTTCTGCTGGCTCGAATTCGCTGCCGTCACCACACCGCCCTTGATGATCGGCTTCAGCCCGGCGATCGACTCGACCGTCGTGTCTGCACGAAAACCCTCATCGCGCGCGACCATCACCGGCTCGCCCTTCTTCTGCGGCACGGGCACCGCGACAACCTCATCTGCGAACTTGCCCTCGGCCCAAGCACGCGCCGCGCGACGATGGCTCTCGACCGCAAACGCGTCCGACGCCTCGCGCGTGATCTGACACTCACGCGCCACATTCTCCGCCGTCTCGATCATCCCGGAAATCACACCGAACCGCTCGACAGGCTGCGACCGCTCACGCCCGCGCTCCAACCGGTCGTACATGGTCACATTCCCGGCACGTGCACCGGAACGCATCGACGTCGTATAGTATTCGATATTGCTCATACTCTCGACGCCGCCGGCGATCACGACATCGGCGGCACCCGTCTCCACCATCATCGCCGCCGTCACGATCGCTTGCAGCCCGCCGCCGCAACGCCGGTCGATCTGCAGCCCCGGCACCTCGATCGGCAAATCGGCAGCCAACGCCGCCCACCGCCCAATGCAAGGCGCCTCGCTGTTCGCATAGCTCTGCGCGAACACGACATCGTCGATGCGCGACGGATCAATCCCGCTCCGCGAAACGACGGCGCGCACCACATGCGCGGCCAACGTCTCCGCCGGCACGTCCTTCAGACCACCCAAATACTTCGCAACCGGCGTACGAACCGGCGCCACGATCGCAGCACGGCGAACCATCAGATCACTCCTTTGCGTTTGAGATCGTCGACGCGCGCGTCGCCCAAACCCCAATCCTTCAACCCCGAAACATTGTCCCCGCCGATCGCCGGCGGCGGCCCCTGCACGGCGCCCGGCGTCGCGCTGAACCGCGGCGCAGGCGCAGGCTGCACGACGCCGTCGATCTCGACGAACACATCGCGCGCGACATTCGCCGGATGAGACGGCGCCTCATCCATCTCCAACACTGGCGCAAAGCAAACGTCGCTGCCCTCCATGATCGCGCACCACTCGTCACGCGTCTTCGAAGCGATCACAGCCTCAAGCTTCACCTTCAACGCCGGCCACCGCGCGCGATCCAACTGATGATCGAACTCGGGATCGCTCAACCCCGCCTTCTCGCGCAGCAACGCATAGAACTGCGGCTCGATCGACCCGATAGCGACCCACTTCCCGTCCGAACATTTGTAGGCGTCATAATAGTGCGCGCCGCCGTCGAGCCGGTTCGTCGCCCGCTCCGGTCCATGCGTACCCTCGGCGCGAAAGCCGTAGAAATAGGACATCAAAGATGCAGCTCCATCGACCATCGCCGCATCGACAACTTGGCCTTTTCCCGTCGCGCGCGCATGCGTCAGCGCCGCCAGCAAACCGAAAGCGAGATACAACGCCCCACCGCCAAAATCGCCGATCAGATTGAGCGGCGGCACCGGCCGCTCCCGCGTCCCGATCGCGTGCAGCGCGCCCGTTATCGCAATGTAATTGATGTCGTGCCCGGCAGCCTGCGCCAACGGCCCATCCTGCCCCCACCCCGTCATGCGCCCATAAACAAG
>JAEUMM010000017.1 GCA_016792645.1 Alphaproteobacteria bacterium
CGACCGCATCGTCGGTCCGTCGTTCACCTCGCCGGCCGCCGCCGCGCCGCTCTTCCACCTCGCGCTGCCCGCGCTGTTGCTCGCCGCGTTGGCGTTCGTGGCGCGCGACGAGATGAAGGGCTGGCTCGCCCGCGTCTGCGAGTACACCGTCGTCGCCTTCGCGGGCCTGATGACGTATTACCTCATCCGCCACGCCTTCAACGCGCCGGAGGACGTCTTCGCCGGTCCCGGCACGTATCTGGAGCGCGGCATCCTCACCAACGCCTTCCTCATCGTCGGCGCCGCCGCCTACGTTGCGGGCAGCCGCCTCGGCCGTGAAGCGTTGCGCATCGGCGGCGCCATCGCCGCCACCTTCGCCGCCGTGCGCCTCGGCTTCTTCGACGTGCTGGTCTCCTCGCCGTTGGTCAAGCCGCACGATGTGGGGAGCTGGCCGATAATCAACGCGCTGCTGTTGCCTTACGCGATACCGGTCGCCTGGCTGCTGCTGGCGACGGTCGCGCTCACGCGGCGCGGCCTCGCCCAAGTCGTGCCCGTCGTCCACGCCGGCGCGATGATCCTGGTCTTCGCCTGGGTCAGCCTCAACGTGCGCCAGATCTTCCAAGGCCCGATCTTGAACAACCCCGGCCTCGCCGGCGACAGCGAGGTCTACGCGTATTCCATCGCGTGGCTTGTCCTTGGCATCGGCCTGCTGGTGGCTGGCACGTGGCGGCACGATAAGCTCATCCGCTTTGCCTCGCTCGCCGTCATGGTGCTGACGGTGGGCAAGGTGTTCCTTTATGATGCGTCCGAGTTGACGGGCCTCTTCCGCGTGCTGTCGTTCTTGGGGCTGGGCCTCAGCCTTCTGGGCTTGAGCTGGTTCTACACCCGCTACGTCTTCACGCCCCATCCCGGAAACGAGGGGAAGCCCGCCCAAGAGGGCAGTTGAGCAATGGGCCGCGAAGCCAAAGTCGAATACGCCGACGCGAAGGAGCGCGCGTTGGTCAAAGTCCACCTCGACTCCGCCGCCCTGGAACTCACCGGCGGCAAAAAGCTGAGACTCCCGCTGGCGAACGTGAAGTCCGCGACCGTTGACGGCGACCTCCTGAAGATCGCGGCGGGCGGCACGAAATTTTCGCTCGCCCTGGGCGCGAAGGAGGCGGAGGCGTGGCGGAAGAAAATCCTGAACCCGCCGTCCCTCGCCGACAAACTCGGCTTCAAGCCCGACAAGTCGATCGCCGTCATCGGCGAGGTTCCGCCTGAGATCGCCGCCGCCGCCAAGACCGCGAAGGTCGCCGCCGCCGCGGCAAAGCTGCCCAAGACCATCGCCGCCGACATCGCGGCCCTGATGCTCGCGCCCGGCAAAGAGGAACAACTTATCGTCGCAAGCGCCAAGGCGCTCGCCCCGGCGTCGGCCCTGTGGCTCGTCTACGAGAAGGGCAGGGCGGTGAACGGCGACCACGTCATCGCCCTCGCGCGCAAAGCGGGCCTGAAGGACACCAAGGTCGCCCGCGTCTCCGACACGCACGCAGCGTTGCGCTTCATCAAGGGCGGCAACTGACCGCACGCTTTCGTTGCCCGATGTGACTTTTGCAGCATTGCGCCCCGCGCGCGCAGGGTTAGGTTTGCGCGCATGACACAGTTGAATCGCCGTGCGTTCATCGGCTCGTTGGCCCTGACCGCCGCCTTCGCGGCGGTGACGCGTTCCGGCGCGCTCGCCCAAACGCCCAAGTCGCTCGACCAATGGGCGCAAGACCTCGCCGACCTCAACCGCGACCTGACGACGGGCAAGATCACGCTGGTCGATTGGCAAGACCGCATCGGCGCGCTCAACACCGGCGTCGAACTCGAAGACCTGCGCCGCTATCTCGATTTCGACCGCCTGACCAAGGCGATGACCTTCCCGACGAAGCTCGCCGAAACCGCCGACCCGCATCTGCCCACGCACATCAACGTCGACGGGATAGAGCGTCCCTGGTTCATCCGCTTCTTCGGCATGAAGAAGGGCGGCGCGATCATCCCGCACGTCCACAACAACATGGTCTCCTCGCACTTGATCATCGACGGCCAATTCCACGCCCGAACCTTCGACCGCATGGTCGATCTGCCGGATGACGCGCGCGGCGACACCATCCTTCTGCGCCCCGCGCGCGACGAAACGATGGGCCCCGGCGCGATCGTGACGATGTCGGACGAGCGCGAAAACTCGCACTGGCTGATCGCGGAAGCCGACCGCAGCTTCACCTTCGACGTCGGCCTGGTCGACATAGCGAAGGACCGCGCCTACACGCTGCCCGCCAACAAATACAACATGATCTTCGTCGACCCGACCGGCGAAGAAGACGGCTACGGCCTCATCACCGCCCCAGTCATCACCTTCGAAGAAGCCACCACCAAATTCGCCGCATAACCTGCTGGGACCACCGGCGTCCCGCCCGCTCTTCACGGGCGCGCATGCGCGCCCGCCCGCCGAAGCCTTGGCGAAGGCGGGACCAACAATCCCTAGTATCCGCGCATCCGAACTCCGCAACGAAAAAACAAACGCAATCCGATCCATCACACCGTCACATCGGCTGAATTTCGCCATTTCTGCCATCACATATCCGTCACGCTGCCATCACATGTGACGCCACCCGACGACGCGCGGCTCATAAAACCGGTCCCAAACGCGTCGCAGACTGATAGAACAAAAATAGAACAAACGAAGCGAAAACGCAATAAAACAGCGAGGTTCGGCCCACCTGGGACCGCCGGCTTCCAGCCGGCTCTTCGATCGAAAACATCAGGCGCACAAGGTGCGCTCTAGCCCTGGGGGCGCGGGCGTCCCGCCCGCTCTTAAACAGCGCATCCACCGCGCACGCACCCAACCGAACGCATCACCGCGCCATCGACACGCGCGCACCGCCCATGC
>JAEUMM010000152.1 GCA_016792645.1 Alphaproteobacteria bacterium
TGAGGCCGGCGACAACGTCGGTTGCCTCCTGCGCGGTGTTGAGCGCGAAGGCGTTGAGCGTGGTCAGGTTCTGGCGAAGCCGGGTTCGGTGACGCCGCACACGCACTTCAAGGCCGAGGCCTACATTCTGACGAAGGAAGAAGGCGGCCGTCACACGCCGTTCTTCACGAACTACCGCCCGCAATTCTATTTCCGCACGACGGACGTGACGGGGATTGTGAAATTGCCTGAGGGTACCGAGATGGTAATGCCGGGCGACAACGTATCGATCGAGGTCGAACTGATCGTTCCGATCGCGATGGAAGAAAAGCTTCGCTTCGCCATCCGTGAAGGCGGTCGCACCGTCGGCTCGGGCGTCGTCGCAAAGATCGTAAAGTAAGGACCAGGTCGAATAGGGGTGTAGCTCAGCTGGTAGAGCATCGGTCTCCAAAACCGAGGGTCGTGGGTTCGAGTCCCTCCGCCCCTGCCACGACATGACGAAGCAGGCGAAGAAGCAGAGAAGAACGCGGAAGAAAGCGACGAAGGCGAATGAAGACGATGGCTGACGACAAGAAGAACGTGAGTGGTGGTGGTGCTGGCGGCAAGGCCGTCGAACCGGCGCCCCCGCGCGCGGGATTCTTCTCGTGGATCACCAAGGCGCCTGAGTTCTTTGCGCAGGTGCGCCAAGAAGGAGCGAAGGTTACGTGGCCGACGCTCGCCGAAACGCGCGTCACGACCATCGCGGTCTTCATCATGATCGTGATGTCTATCGTGTTCTTCGCGCTCGTCGACTTCGGTCTATCGACCATCGTCAAATACGTGTTGAGCTTGTAAGCCGATGGTCCAAACCCAAGCCAACACGCCGGCGCGCTGGTACATCGTCCACGCCTACTCGAATTTCGAGAAGAAGGTGGCCGAAGAAATCAAGAAGCAGGCCCAGCAGCACGGCCTGACTGAACTGTTCGAAGAGGTCTTGGTCCCGACCGAAGAAGTGGTCGAGGTCCGCCGCGGCCAGAAGGTGAATGCCGAACGCAAGTTCTTCCCGGGCTACGTCCTGGTGAAAGCGCACCTGACGGACGAGGCCTATCACCTCGTGAAGAACACGCCGAAGGTCACGGGCTTCTTAGGGACCGGCAACAAGCCGATCCCGGTCAGCCAGGCCGAGGTCGATCGCATTTTGAATCAGGTGAAGGAAGGCGTCGAACATCCGAAGCCTGCCGTCACCTTCGAAATCGGCGAACAAGTGCGCGTGGCCGACGGCCCGTTCACTTCGTTCAACGGCACCGTCGAAGAAATCGACGAAGGTCGCTCGCGGCTCAAAGTCGCTGTGTCGATTTTCGGTCGTGCAACGCCGGTGGAATTGGATTTCGCTCAAGTCGAGAAGCTCTAACCAGCCGATCGAAGAGCGTTTGTCGCGGGAGGCGAGGGCGAGTTGCCCGGACCGTTGAACCGCTAAGCCAGTGAGAGGGAGAAAAACTCGTGGCGAAGAAAGTGATGGGGCAGATCAAGCTCCAAGTGCCGGCAGGGGCGGCCAATCCGTCGCCGCCGATCGGGCCTGCGCTCGGTCAACGCGGACTCAACATCATGGAGTTCTGCAAGACCTTCAACGCGCGCACGCAGGAAATGGAAAAGGGGATGCCGATCCCGGTAATCATTACGTATTACCAGGACAAATCCTTTTCGCTGGAAATGAAGACGCCCCCGGCCTCGTTCCTTCTCAAGAAGGCGGCGAAGATCGACGGCGGCTCGAAGAAGCCTGGTCTCGAACCGAAGGGTTCGGTGACGCAAGCCGACCTCAAGAAGATCGCTGAATTGAAAATGAAGGACCTGAACGCGAACGACATCGACGCCGCGATGAAAATCATCGCCGGCTCCGCGCGTTCGATGGGCCTCGAGGTCAAAGGGTAAGCGCCATGGCTGACAAGAAAAAAGCACCGAAAGAAGGCAAGCGTCTAGCGGCAGCCCGCAAGGGCGTCGACCCGCGCAAGCAATACGCGCTTCCCGAAGCCGTGAAGATGGTCAAGGAGCGCGCGAAGGCGAAGTTCGACGAAACGATCGAGGTCGCGATGAACCTCGGCGTCGATCCGCGCCACGCCGACCAGATGGTCCGCGGCGTCGTGAACCTGCCGAACGGCACTGGCAAGACGCTGCGCGTCGCCGTCTTCGCCAAAGGCGCGAAGGCCGACGAAGCGAAGAAGGCCGGCGCCGACATCGTGGGTGAGCAGGATCTCTTCGACACCGTCAACGGCGGCAAGATCGATTTCGACCGTCTCATCGCGACGCCCGACATGATGGGCCTCGTCGGTCGTCTCGGCAAAGTGTTGGGCCCGCGCGGTCTGATGCCGAACCCGAAGGTCGGCACGGTCACGATGGACGTGACGAAGGCGGTCAAAGACGCCAAAGGCGGCGCCGTTGAATTCCGCGCCGAGAAGGCCGGCATCATTCACGCCGGCGTCGGCAAGGCGAGCTTCAGCGAAACCGCGCTGATCGAAAACATCCGCGCGCTGTTCGACTCCGTCATGAAGGCGAAGCCGACCGCCGCGAAGGGCAACTATCTGAAGAAGATAGCGATCTCCTCGACCCAAGGTCCGGGCGTGACGATCGAGCCCTCGACGGTGATGGGCGCGTAACGGGATTTGAAGAATTCCCGGCGGCGACGCCGGGTGGATGGGATCGAGCGATCGATCTTTTCCTGTCCGAGACTGCAGGCGCCCATCCGGTCTTCCGGGGACGGCATAATCAAGGAAGCCTGCATAGACGGGGGTAGTGCGTGACGCTCTCGCTTAAACGCGAAAGCGAAGTGCCGGTGCCCTTGGGACAGGGTTTTTGACGAAGGCTCATCGGGCGGAGCGACAATTCCGGCCACTGAGACGAAACCAGGCAAAGGAGCCAACAGTGGATAGAACGCAAAAGGCCGAAGTCATCGGTTCGCTGAACGAAGAGTTCGGCAAAGCCGGCGTGGTCGTCGTTGCGCGCTATCAAGGCATGACCGTGGCCGACATGTCGAAGCTACGGTCGCAGATGCGGGCGGCGGGAGCGAGCTTTAAAGTCTCGAAGAACCGTCTCGCAAAGCGTGCTGCGGAAGGAACGATGGCGCAACCTATGCAGGACCTCTTGAAGGGTCCGACGGGCATCGCGTTTTCTCTCGATCCGGTTGCGGCGCCCAAAGCGGCCCACGACTACGCCAAGACGAACCCCAAGTTCGTCATTCTGGGCGGTGTCGTCGGGACGCAGTTCTTGGACGCGAAGGGCGTCGAGGCTCTGGCCTCGTTGCCGTCGCTGAACGAACTCCGGGCGCGTCTTGCAGGCATGCTGAAACAGAACGCGACGAAAATCGCGGGAATTCTGCAAGCGCCGGCCGGGCAACTCGCCCGTGTCATCAGCGCTCATGCCAAGAAAGGCGAAGCGGCGTAATCCCGCAAGGGAACTACGTGATTGGAATGAAGTCCCAAGGTTGAAACATAGGCAGGAACGTACATATCATGTCCAAACTCGAAAAAATCGTTGAAGAACTCTCCACGCTGACGGTGATGGAAGCCGCTGAACTGTCGAAGCTTCTCGAAGAGAAGTGGGGCGTTTCGGCGGCAGCACCTGTCGCCGTTGCGGCAGCGGCGGCTGGTCCGGCCGCGGCTGTGGCCGAGGCGAAGACGGAATTCTCCGTCGTCCTCGACAGCGCCGGCGACAAGAAGATCAACGTCATCAAGGTGGTGCGCGAGATCACCGGTCTCGGCTTGAAAGAAGCCAAGGATCTGGTCGAAGGCGCACCGAAGGAAGTGAAGGCCGACGTGCCGAAGACGGCCGCGGAAGAAATGAAGAAGAAGCTGGAAGCCGAAGGCGCGAAGGTTTCGCTGAAGTAATTGTGAGGGGCGGCATGAAGCTGCGCTCCTCAACAAAGTACGCATGATTTCACCGCCCGCGGGAATTTTCCTGCGGGCGGTGAGGTCGTTTCATCGTTGTCCGGATTGCTTTCCGGCTGGGCCGCGGTGGGGATTTGAAGACGTGGGCCACTCCCGACGGGTGGCATGCGACCGAGAGAGCGAAAAAGAAGAGACGGATTTAAGGATCGATCATGGCGCTATCGTTCACGGACCGCAAACGGGTACGCAAGACATTCGGACGGATTGCAGAAGTCGCGCAATTGCCGAACCTCATCGAGGTTCAGCGCGAATCTTACGCGCATTTCCTCCAAATGCACGTCAAACCCGATGCGCGTGAAAATGCAGGTCTCGAAGCGGTGTTCCGGTCGGTGTTCCCGATCACCGACTTCGCCGAGACCTCGCGTCTGGAATACGTGCACTACGAATTCGAAGACCCGAAATACGACGTCGACGAATGCCGTCAGCGCGGCATGAACTTCGCGGCGCCGTTGAAGGTGAAGCTGCGCCTGATCGTGTTCGAGGTCGATCCCGAAACGCAGGCCAAGTCCGTCAAGGACATCAAGGAACAAGACGTCTACATGGGCGACATGCCCCTGATGACGGAGCACGGTACCTTCATCATCAACGGCACCGAGCGCGTGATCGTGAGCCAGATGCACCGCTCGCCGGGCGTCTTCTTCGACCACGACAAGGGCAAAACGCACGCCAGCGGCAAGCTGCTGTTCGGCGCGCGCGTTATTCCGTATCGCGGTTCGTGGCTCGACTTCGAGTTCGACGCGAAGGACATCATCTACGTCCGTATCGACCGCCGCCGTAAGCTGCCGGCGACGTCGCTGCTCTACGCGCTCGGCCTCACGGGCGAGCAGATCCTGGAGCACTTCTATCGCCAGGTTCACTACAAGGAAGCCAAGGACGGCTGGACCACGCCGTTCGACGCCGAACGTATGCGCAGCTTCAAGTCCGCGCACGATCTGAAGAACGCCAAGACAGGCGACGTCGTGATCGAAGCCGGCCGCAAGCTCACGCCGCGCGGCGCGCGCAAGCTCGCCGAAGATGGCCTGAAGCAGCTGCTCGTCCCGAACGAAGAGCTCTACGGCCGCTACCTCGCGCTCGACATGGTCAACGCCGAAACGGGCGAGATCTATGCCGAAGCCGGCGACGAAGTGAACGAGAAGGTTCTCGAAGAACTGACCGACGCGGGCTTCGACGAGATCGCGGTGCTCGACATCGACCACGTGAACGTCGGCAGCTACATCCGCAACACGCTGCTGGTCGACAAGAACCAGTCGCGCGAGCAGGCGCTGATCGACATCTATCGCGTCATGCGCCCCGGCGAACCGCCGACGCTCGACACGGCCGAGACGTTGTTCAACGGCCTCTTCTTCGACTCGGAACGTTATGACCTCTCGGCCGTCGGCCGCGTGAAGATGAACTCGCGCCTCAGCCTCGACGCGCCGGACACGATGCGCATCCTGCGCCGCGAAGACCTGCTCGCGGTCGTAAAGATCTTGCACGATCTGCGCGACGGCAAAGGCGAAGTCGACGACATCGACAACCTGGCCAACCGCCGCGTGCGTTCGGTCGGCGAGTTGATGGAGAACCAATACCGCGTCGGCCTCCTGCGCATGGAACGCGCGATCAAGGAGCGCATGTCGTCGGTCGAAATCGACACCGTCATGCCGCACGACCTGATCAACGCGAAGCCGGCGGCCGCCGCGGTGCGTGAATTCTTCGGCTCCTCGCAGCTGTCGCAGTTCATGGACCAAACGAACCCGCTCTCGGAAATCACCCACAAGCGCCGCCTCTCGGCCCTTGGGCCGGGCGGTCTGACCCGTGAACGCGCGGGCTTCGAAGTCCGCGACGTCCATCCCACGCACTATGGCCGCATCTGCCCGATTGAAACGCCGGAAGGCCCGAACATCGGTCTGATCAACTCGCTCGCCACCTACGCGCGCGTGAACAAATACGGCTTCATCGAAAGCCCGTATCGCCGCGTCAAGGACGGCAAGGTCACCAACGAAGTCGTCTATCAATCGGCGATGGAAGAGGCCAAGTACGCGATCGCTCAGGCGAACGTCGCGCTGGACGCGCGCGGCCGCTTCACCGACGAAATCATCTCCTGCCGGAAGGGTGGCGACTTCGTGTTGCTGCCGCCCGACCGCATCGAATTCATGGACGTGTCGCCGAAGCAGTTGGTGTCGGTGGCCGCGGCGCTCATTCCGTTCCTTGAGAACGACGACGCCAACCGCGCGCTCATGGGCTCGAACATGCAGCGCCAAGCCGTACCGCTCCTTCAGTCGGAAGCGCCGTTCGTCGGCACCGGCCTTGAAGGCGTGGTCGCACGCGACTCCGGCGCCGCGATCGCTGCACGCCGTTCGGGCGTCGTCGACCAAGTCGACGCGACCCGTATCGTCGTACGCGCCGCAGAAGAAACCGACGCCACGAAGTCCGGCGTCGACATCTATCGTCTGCAGAAGTTCCAGCGCTCGAACCAATCGACCTGCATCACGCAGCGTCCGTTGGTGAAGGTGGGCGACCGCGTGCAAGCCGGCGACATCGTGGCCGACGGCCCGTCGACGGAAATGGGCGAGCTCGCGCTCGGCCGGAACGTGCTCGTCGCGTTCATGCCGTGGAACGGCTACAACTTCGAGGACTCCATCCTCATCTCCGAACGTATCGTTCGCGACGACGTCTTCACCTCGATCCACATCGAGGAATTCGAGACGATGGCCCGCGACACGAAGTTGGGGCCGGAGGAAATCACGCGCGACATCCCGAACGTCGGTGAAGAAGCGCTGAAGAACCTCGACGAAGCCGGCATCGTCTACATCGGCGCCGAAGTGAACCCGGGCGACATCCTCGTCGGCAAGATCACGCCGAAGGGCGAAAGCCCGATGACGCCGGAAGAAAAACTGCTGCGCGCGATCTTCGGCGAAAAGGCCTCCGACGTTCGCGATACGTCCCTGCGCCTGCCGCCGGGTGCGTCGGGCACCATCGTCGAAGTGCGCGTCTTCAACCGCCACGGCGTCGACAAGGACCAGCGCGCGCAAGCGATTGAGCGTGAAGAAATCGAACGCTTCGCCAAGGACCGCGACGACGAACTCGCGATCCTGGAGCGCAACATCTACTCGCGCCTCGAAGAACTGCTGCTGCACAAGCAAGTCGCTCACGGGCCCAAGGGCATCGCGCCGGACGCGAAGGTGACGCCTTCGATGCTGGAATCGCTGCCCAAGGTGCACTGGTGGCAACTCGCGTTGCGCAACGACAAGGCGCAGAGCGAAGTCGAATCGCTGCGCAAGCTCTACGACGAAGCCAAGAACCGCCTCGAAGCGCGCTTCGCGGACAAGGTCGACAAGCTGCGTCGCGGCGACGAACTGCCGCCGGGCGTGATGAAGATGGTCAAGGTCTTCGTCGCCGTGAAGCGCAAGCTTCAGCCGGGCGACAAGATGGCCGGCCGTCACGGCAACAAGGGCGTCATCTCCAAGATCGTCCCGATCGAAGACATGCCGCATCTGGAAGACGGAACGCCCGTCGACATCGTGCTGAACCCGCTCGGCGTGCCGAGCCGCATGAACGTCGGTCAGATCCTTGAGACGCATCTCGGTTGGGCTTGCAACGGCATCGGCCGCCAGATCGGCGACCTGCTGCTCAAGTTCTACCGCGACGGCAAAGGCGAACCGCTGCGCAAGCATCTGAAGACGGTGTTCGGCAACGACATGCAGTTCGGCGACCAGACCGACGATCAGATCGCGGAACTCGCCGAAGGTATGACGAAGGGCGTGCACATCGCGACGCCGGTCTTCGACGGCGCTCACGAGGTCGACATCAACAAGATGCTCGAACTCGCCGGGCTCTCGATGTCGGGTCAGGTGGTGCTGCACGACGGCCGCACGGGTGAACCGTTCAAGCGCCTGGTCACCGTGGGCTACATTTACATGCTCAAGCTGCACCATTTGGTCGACGATAAGATCCACGCGCGCTCGATCGGGCCTTACAGCCTCGTCACGCAGCAGCCGTTGGGCGGCAAGGCCCAATTCGGCGGACAGCGTTTCGGCGAAATGGAAGTCTGGGCGCTCGAAGCTTACGGCGCGGCTTACACGTTGCAGGAAATTCTGACCGTCAAATCGGACGACGTCGCGGGCCGCACCAAGGTCTACGAAGCGATCGTCCGCGGCGACGAGAATTTCGAAGCGGGTATCCCC
>JAEUMM010000121.1 GCA_016792645.1 Alphaproteobacteria bacterium
CGCCGGACGCGTGTCCGCTTGCTTTCTTCAAAATCAGGCCGCTTTCAAATTATTCGGCGGCGACGTCCGTTTCCTGTTCGAACAACTGGACGGGCACCGAAGGCATCACGGTGGATATAGCGTGCTTATAGACAAGCTGCGAGTGGCCGTCGCGGCGCAGCAGGACGCAGAAATTATCGAACCAGGTGATGATCCCCTGGAGCTTCACACCGTTGACCAGAAAGATGGTCAGGGGGGCTTTGTTCTTGCGACAGGCGTTGAGGAACGTGTCTTGGAGGTTCTGCTGTCGGTCACTCATGGGTTGGGCCCCATTTGTTAGATGTACGCGCTCTTATGAGCTGGAACTGTGTCAGGCGTACGAAGGCGCGACTCAAAACGCTCCGTACACCCGCTATAGGCGAAGATGGCCGACGCTGGCCTGGCGGGCAAGTGACAACAGCCACGCTGATACAATTCGGTACGGGCCGGCTGACGGGTTAACCATCAGACCTGCTGCTCCAGTAGGTTTCGCCGAGTGCAATTGCCACCGGGCCGGGCGCGCCGCTGCCTATTTTGCTCTCATCGACCGCCGTGATGGGCATGACACCAATGGACGCGGCGGTCAGGAATGCCTCGCGGCCATTCCTGGCCTCTTCCACCGTGAACGGGCGTTCGTCGAATTCGATCCCGAGTTGGCGGCAGAGCGGCAGGATCTCACCGCGCGTGACGCCCGGCAGGATTTGGTTGCTGAGCGGACGGGTGCGCAGCACACCTTTCGCGTCGACGATCCAAGCGTTGGTCGACGACCCCTCGGTGACGAAGCCGTCACGATCGACGAACCAGGCTTCGAAGGCACCCTTCTCGCGCGCCTGCTGTTTGGCGAGGACATTGGCGAGCAGGCCGGTCGACTTGATATCGCAACGCGCCCAGCGCGCTTCGGGCAGCGTGATAACGGCGACACCTTTCTTGGCCCACTGGTCGTACTTTTCGACCGCTATCGCACGGGCGGTGACGACGAGTGTGGGCTTCGTGCCCGGCGCGGGGAAGCCGTGGTCGCGTTGCGCGACACCGCGCGAGATCTGCACATAGACGAGACCATTGGTGACGCGGTTGCGGCGCACCGTCTCGCGCATGATATGGCGCAAGGCCGGCTCGCCGACGGGCCAATCCATTTTCAGCTCGTGCAGAGAACGGTGGAGGCGTCTCAAATGCGGGTGTTCGTCGATCAGGCGGCCATCACGCACGGCGCAGACTTCGTAGACTCCGTCGGCGAATTGGAAACCGCGGTCTTCGATATGCACGGACGCGCCAGTGTGCGGCAGATAGCGGCCGTTGACGTAGGCGACGCGCGACATCAACCGATCACCGGGTTTTGCTCATTACAGGGACATATCGAATTCCACCGCCTTGTCAGGTGGGGCGGCGACACAGGCTTGAGCATCTCAAGAACGCGCCGCTCGCGTCAAGGTCGCGGGATCCCCTTCAGCGGTCTGTTATTCGTCGCGTTCTTGGTAGCGCTCGCGCAAGCCTTCCATGAAGCGCTCATCCTCTCGGTGAGGCCGGAGTCGTTGGTGACCTCGTTCTCGTGGTCGCTTTTCCACTGCTCCTGACAACGGCCGTCGGCTGGATCGTGGCACCTACTGAGAAGCAGCTGGGCGGGCCACCTTATCTCGTTCAGCCAATCAGGTCGTCCCCTCGCCCGCCGGTGTTGATGCCGAGCGACTTGAGTTTCCGGTGCAGGGCTGAGCGTTCCATGCCGATGAAGGCTGCGGTGCGCGAGATGTTGCCGCCGAAGCGGTTGATCTGGGCCAGCAGGTATTCCTTCTCGAACATTTCGCGCGCGTCGCGCAGCGGGAGCGCGATGATGCGTTCGCTGCCCGCACCTTGGCTGACCGCCGGCGTGGAGTTGCCGACGTCGGTGGGCAACATATCGGCGGTGATGACGCTTTCGGGGTCGTCCGCGGCCAGGATCAGCAAGCGTTCGACGTTGTTGCGCAGTTGACGGACGTTGCCGGGCCAGCTGTGCGCCTGCAGAGCGGCCATGGCGTCTTCGCCGATCTTGCGCGGCTGCAGACCCGTCGCCGCCGAGATGCGCTGCATGAAGTGATCGACCAGAAGCGGAATGTCTTCGCGGCGTTCGGTCAGCGGCGGCACGCGGATACCGACGACGTTGAGGCGGTGGTAGAGGTCTTCACGCAAGCGGCCGTCGCCGATCTCGGTGCGCGGGTCGGCCGAGCAGGACGAGACGACGCGCACGTCGACTTGCACCTTTGGGCCGCCGCCCACGCGCTGGAAGTTTTGTTCGACGAGGACGCGCAGGATTTTGCCCTGTGTTTCGAGCGGCATGTCGGCGATTTCGTCGAGGAAGAGCGTGCCGCCGTGCGCCTGTTCGAAGAGGCCGACCTTGCGTCCGCCTTCGCTTGCGCCTTCAACGCCGAAGAGTTCGATCTCCATGCGCTCGGGCGCGATGGTGGCGCAATTGATGGCGATAAAGGGATTGCGCTGACGGCGCGACTTCGCGTGCACAAGGCGCGCGACGATTTCCTTGCCGGAGCCCGGGTTGCCGGAGATCAGCAGGCGGCTGTTGGTCGGTGCGATCTTGTCGATCATCTGCCGCAGCTGGCTGATCGCGTGGCTTTGGCCGACGAGGTCGAAGTCGTCCCAGAGTCGTTCCTTCAGAGACTCGTTTTCTTTTCGAAGACGTTGCGCCTCCAGAGCGCGTTCGACCGTCAGCAAGATGCGGTCTGCTTTGAAGGGCTTTTCGACAAAGTCGTAAGCGCCCTTCTTGATGGCGGTGACGGCGGTTTCGATGTTGCCGTGGCCGGAAATGACCAGGACCGGCAGGTCGGCGTGATCCTTCTTGATCTCGTCGAGCACTTGGAGACCGTCGAGTCGGCTGCCTTGCAGCCAGATGTCGAGGATGACCAAGGCCGGGCGGCGCGCCCGGATTTCGCGCAGCGCGCTGTCGCTGTCGCCGGCGGTGCGGGTGTTGTAGCCCTCGTCCGACAGGATGCCGGCGACGAGTTCGCGAATGTCCGCTTCGTCGTCCACGATCAAAATGTCGAGCGGTTGGAGTGGTCCGCTTTTGCTCATCGTTCATTCACCTGCAAGTTTGACCGCACCCAAACGGCGCGGAAATGTGAGCCTGACCAATGCACCGCCCTCGCGCGTTGCACCGGTTTCGTCGGTCTTCGGCGCGTCCTCGAGCGAGAGCACGCCTTTGTGGTCTTCCATGATCTTCTTGACGATCGCGAGCCCGAGCCCCGTGCCCTTGGCACGCTTCGTCACGTAGGGCTCCGTCAAACGGTTGCGATCCTCGGTCGGCAGGCCGATGCCGTTGTCGATCACCTCGATCGATACGCGCGCAGCGTCTTCAACCAAGCGGATTTCGATCCGTCCACCTTCCCTAAGTTGTCCTTCTTCGCCTTCGGTGCCGAAGCGCGCACGTACGGCTTCGGTCGCGTTCTTCAGAACGTTCGTCATCGCCTGGCTGACCAAGCGTCCGTCGCATTCCACGGTCAACGGCGTGTCGGGCGTCAGCAAGGCAAACGTGATCTGCGGCTGAGCGACGCGCTGCAGGAAGACGGAGTGTTTGATCAGTTCGCAGATGTCTTCGTCGCGCATGACCGGCTGGGGCATGCGCGCGAAGGAGGAAAACTCATCGACCATGCGCCCGATGTCGCCGACCTGGCGGATGATCGTCTGGGTGCATTGCTCGAAGATCTCCGGATCGGTCGCGATTTCCTTTTTGTATTTGCGGCGCAGGCGTTCGGCCGACAGCTGAATGGGCGTCAGCGGGTTCTTGATCTCGTGGGCGATACGGCGAGCGACGTCGGCCCAGGCGGACGTGCGCTGGGCGGAGATCAGGTCGGTGATGTCGTCGAAGGTGACGACATAGCCGCTTTCATCCTCGGCGGCGCGTTCGCGTGTGACGGTGACGGTCAGGTTGCGGATCTTGCCATTTCTGGCGATGTCGATATGCGATTGGGCGCGGCCGTCAGCACTGGCCATCGCTTGCTGCACCAGGGCCGCAACCTCCGGCACCGCCTCGCCCAGTTCCTTGCCGATCAGATCGTCACGCGTGGCGCTGAGCAGCGTCAGCGCCGAGCGGTTCATAACGTCGGCCTTGCCCTGCCCGTCCAGACCGATGACGCCGGCCGAGACGCCAAGCAGCACGGCTTCGGTGAAGCGGCGCCGCTGTTCGGCTTGGCGATGGGATTCCACGAGCTCGTTACGCTGGCTTTGGAGCTGACCCGTCATGCGGTTGAACGCCTTACCGAGCGAGGCCAACTCGTCGTCGTCGGCGGCCAACATGACGCGCGCCGCGAGGTCACCTTCGGAGATGCGCTCGGCCGCGCCGATGAGGCGTCCGATCGGTGTGACGATGCGGTTCGCGGTGCCCAGGCCGATCCAGATGGCGGCGAAGAGAATCACAAATGCGATCAGGCCGTACATCAAGCTGAAGTTCGCTTGGATGACGTCGCGACTTGCAACGAGACTGTTGTAGTCGGCGATCACCTTCTCGGTGCTTTGCTGGTATTCGATGATCTGCGGGTTGACGTCGCGCTGGACGACGAGAAAATACTCTTTGCCGAATTCGAACTGGATATCGAGTTTCGCAACGCCCCTAATTTGACCTTGGCTGGTGTCGACGCTGGGCGTGAAACCGCGCGCCGGGTTGCGGGCGTCGTCCATTTCAATGCTCCGCGGCGCGTCAATCCTATTCAAGAGGTCGGGATTGGCGCGCGCGAACTCGTTCTTTGCCGAGTCGAAGATGGCGATTTCGGCCCGCAGACGTTTGGCGATCTCGTTGAGCGTGTCTTGGAAGCGCTGGGGGTTCGCCTCGATCGCCAGCGGGCTGAGGCTGTTGATGTTCAGCTGCGCGAACAAGATTTCGTTGCGCAGCTTGTCCATATGTTCGTCGAGATAGCTCTTCGTGACGGCGAGAGAGTTGTCGAGCACCCGCTGGACGCCGCCAGAGAACCACGCCTCCATGGCGAGGTTGGTGGTGATGGAAGCTGCGCCCGCGATCAGGACGACCGGGATAACGGCGATCAGACTGAAGATTGTGACCAGGCGCCCGTGCAGTCGGGCGCCTGCCGTGCCGGACCTTCGCGCCATCCAAAGCTGAACCAGGCGCCCGATAACGAGCGAGCCCAACGCGAGAAGCAGGATTGCGTCGAGCCAAATCAGATAGGCCTGCACGTCGTCAGTCGGTTCGATTTCCGTCGATCGGGTGAGGATCAAATAGGTGGCGGTGGCCGCGATCAGAGACAGCGCGACCAGAGCATAGGAGAGCCATGACGTGCGCGCGACCCAGAACAGGTTACGCTGCAGCCAGTCCGGCCCTGGTTCGGGTGTCACCGAAAAGGTCATGCGGTGGGCTCGACCTACCCCGTGGGAAATCTGCAACGCTGGAATCCGGCAACAGGCTCGTGATATTCGAGCCGCATTGTTCCCGAATAATTACAGTGTTGCTGATTTTCGTTGCTCTGTTACATCACTTGAACCCACGGAGCACGGGAATGTCAAGGCTCCGGATCTTGGCCCGAAGTGTATTCCGGTTAACCCCGAGGATCTCGGCGGCCTTGATCTGGTTGCCCCGGGTCGCGCCGAGGCACATCGAAATGAGCGGACGCTCCACATCCCGCAGGACACGATCGTAAAGACCGGGCTGCGGCAGGCGGCCGTTCAGGTCGGCAAAGTGGCGGGTCAGGTACTTCTCGACGACCGCGCTTAGGCTCTGATCGGCATCGTCGGCGGGCTGGGCCACCGACGCGAGCGGCTCACGCAGTTCGTTCTCGACGATCTCGGACGTGATGACCGTGTCGGTGTAAAGCGCGATTAGGCGGCGGACCAGGTTCTCGAGTTCGCGCACGTTGCCGGGCCAGCGGTGGCGCTTCATCGTCTCGAAGGCCGCGGCGTCGACCGACTTGCGCGGCATGCCTTGGCGTTCGGCTTGAGCCAGGAAGTGGTGGACGAGGTCCGGTACGTCTTCCAATCGCTCGCGCAGCGGCGGCAGGCGCATCGGAACCACGTTCAGGCGGAAGAAGAGGTCTTCGCGGAAGAGACCTTGGTGGATGAGTTGGCGCAGGTCGCGGTGCGTTGCGGCGATGATGCGGACGTTCGCCTTCGTCGGCTGGCGACCGCCGACGGGTGTGTACTCGCCTTCCTGCAGGACGCGCAGAAGACGCGTTTGCGCTTCGAGCGGCATGTCGCCGATTTCGTCGAGGAACAGCGTACCGCCTTCGGCTTGTTCGAACTTGCCGATTCCGCGCGCGTTGGCGCCGGTGAAGGCGCCGCGTTCGTGGCCGAAGAGTTCGCTTTCGATCAGCTCGCGCGGGATCGCGGCCATGTTGACGGCGACGAAGGGGCCGTTGCGGCGCTTGCCGTATTCGTGGAGCGCCCGGGCGACGAGTTCTTTGCCGGTGCCGGATTCGCCGGAGATCATCACCGTCAGGTCCGTCTGCATCAGGCGGGCGATGACGCGGTAGATGTCCTGCATCGCCGGTGAGCGGCCGATGAGGGGCAGGTCGTCGGGACGCGCGGCTTCGGGGATCGCCGCTTTCTTTTCGCCTTTGGCGGCGAGCGCGCGTTGCACGAGGCCCGTGAGTTCGTTCAGGTCGAAGGGTTTTGGCAGATATTCGTAGGCGCCGCGTTCGGCCGCGGTGATCGCGGTCATCAGCGTGTTCTGCGCGCTCATGACGATGATAGGCAGGTCCGGGCGAAGTTTTTTCAGGCGCGGGATGAGTTCGAACGCGTTCTCGTCGGGCATGATGACGTCGGTGATGACGAGGTCGCCCTCGCCCGCCGAGGCCCAACGCCAGAGCGTAGCCGCGTTGCCCGTCGTCCGCACGAGATAGCCTGCCCTGCCCAGCGCCTGGTTCAGCACCGTTCGGATGGCGGCGTCGTCGTCGGCGACAATGATCGTTCCGGAGTTCAATGGACCTCTCTCTCGACTAGCGATGCATCGGCAGGCGGACGCGGAAGACCGTGCGTTTGGGCTCGGACTCGCATTCGATGGTGCCGCCGTGGTCGCTGATGATTTTGGCGACGATGGCGAGGCCCAGGCCCTGCCCTTTTGGTTTTGAGGTGACGAAGGGTTCGAACATCGACGACAGCATGTCCGCGGGGACGCCTGCGCCGTTGTCGCGGATGCTGACTTCGAGCGGCAGCGCGAGGCGATCGCGTGTGCCGCCGACGGTGAGATGAACGCCGGGGCGATAGGCCGTTTGCATCACGATCTCGCCGTCGGGACGGCCGGCGACCGCGTCGGTCGCGTTCTTCACCAGGTTGAGCAACACTTGGATCAGTCGGTCCTTCTCGCCCATTACGTCCGGCAACGACGGGTCATAGCTTTCGACGAACGTGACCTCGCGCGCGAAGCCTGACTTCGCCAGGTGTTTCACGTGGTCGAGGACTTCGTGAATGTTCACCGGCTTGCGGTCGAGCGGGCGGCGGTCGGTGAAGACCTCCATGCGGTCGACGAGTTTGCGGATGCGGTCGGTCTCTTCGCAGATGAGGCGCGTGAGGACGCGATCGCCTTCGCCGGCGTTTTGTTCGATCAACTGCGCGGCGCCGCGGATGCCGGCGAGCGGATTCTTGATTTCGTGCGCGAGGATCGCGGCCATGCTGGTGACGGAGCGCGTGGCGTGGCGCTGCGTCATTTGGCGATCCATCTTCTGAGCGATGGAGCGTTCTTGGAACATGATCAGGACGCCGCCGTTCACGTCGGCAATCGGCGACAGGTGGACATCTACCGCGCGTGGGCTCAGGCGCGGGGTGGCGATTTCGATGCCGTATTCGCTGACCGTTACGCTGTGGTCGCGGACTTGTTCCATCAGCGCCAGCACCGGGCTGCCGAAGGGCAACATGCCGGGGAGCGATTGGCGCTTCAGCATCGAGGCGCTCATGTCGAGGAACTGTTCGGCGGGCGGGTTCGCGTAGATGATCATGCCCTTGGCATCGACACCGACGAGCGGATGCGGCATCGCTGCCAGCAGCGCGTCGTTGAGCGCCAGCGGCGGCGCGGGCGGCACGACTTCTTTCGTCTTGCTGCGGACCTTTGTCGTCATGCGGCCTCCGCGAACGCCTCGCCGGCTAGGCGGGCGAGCAAGGGTTCGGCGTCGCCGGCGCGAACGAGCGCGTCGCGCAGCGCTTTGTCGGACGCGATAGCGTCGGCGTACCAGCCGAGATGTTTGCGCACAACGCGGCGACCGAGGTCGGGGCCATAGTGCGCGAGCGAGGCGCGGTATTGTTGAAGCGCGGTGCGCCATTTTTCTTCGGTCGGCGGATCGGCGGGGATCGGCGTGCCGTCGACGGCTGCTTGCATCTGCCGGATGATCCAGGGCTTACCGAATGCACCACGGCCGACGAGGATTCCGTCGGCGCCGGACTCCTTCAAGATGCGCACGGCATCGTGGGTCGCGCGCACATCGCCGTTTGCAAAGACCGGGATCGACACTGCGTCTTTCACCTGAGCGATGAAGCGCCAGTCGGCGTCGCCTTCGTAGAACTGCGCGCGCGTGCGGCCGTGGACGGAGACGGCTTGCACGCCCTCTTGTTCCAGTTGGCGCGCGAGTTCGGGCGCGTTGCGGTCGGCGTCGTCCCAACCGAGTCGCATTTTCACCGTGACGGGGATCTTCACCGTCTCGACGACCGCGCGAACGAGCGCGCGTGCGAGGTCGGGCTCGCGCATGAGCGCCGAGCCGCAGAGGCCGCCCACAACCTTCTTCGCGGGGCAGCCCATGTTGATGTCGATGAGGATCGCGCCTTCAGCTTCTGCGATACGGGCGGCCTCGGCGAGCGCGGCGGGATCGCGGCCGGCGAGTTGAATCGCGATAGGACCGTCTTCGTGATCGAGCTTCAGGCGCAGCGCAGCGCTGCGGCGGTCGCGCAGGAGTTCCGCGCTCGCCACCATTTCCGAATAGACCAGCGCTACGCCGTATTGGCGCACGGCCGCACGAAACGGCGCGTCAGTGACGCCCGCCATTGGTGCGAGCCTGACCGGCCTTGTTCTCACGGTTGCGAAGATGTTGCCCATATTCTGTGCAGCCACGTTGGGTGCATAATTTGCAGTCAGTCTATTGATTAGAACGAGTCGAAGCAAGGAGCTTTTCGCACTTGCAGCATTCACCATGGCTTGACGTGTAGGGAAGGTAAAAGTCCATCTCCAACATGAGCAAACGCCCCTTTTGCGCCGCCCTGATCGTTGCTGCCGGCCACGGCGTGCGCGCGGGCGACGGACTGCCAAAGCAATATCGACTGTTGGCTGATGCACCCGTGTTGCGGCGGTCCATCGACGCGTTCGTCCATCATCCTGCCATTGATCATGTGCAGGTCGTGATTAGCCCGGAACATCGACAGCTTTATGACTCTGTTGTCGAGGGTCTGGCGTTGCCGGCGCCGATTCACGGCGGGGACACGCGGCAAGACTCTGTTCGATTGGGCCTTGAGGGCCTGGCCGACGCGAAGCCTGCGCTGGTGTTGATACATGATGCGGCGCGACCGTTGATCGCCGCGGAGACGATCGGCGCGACAGTCACCGCGCTTGAGACTGCCGATGGCGCCCTGCCCGTTCTTCCCGCATCGGATACGCTGAAGCGTGTACACGAGGCACGTGTCGAAGCGACGTTGGCGCGCGACGGCGTCGGTCTGGCACAAACGCCGCAAGGATTTCGCTTCGACAAGATTTTGCACGCGCATCGCGCGGTGCATGGTACGAGCTTCACCGATGATGCTTCCATTGCCGAACATGCGGGGCTCAATGTCGTTGCCGTCGCCGGGTCGCGGCTCAACTTCAAACTTACGACGCCTGAGGACTTCTTGATGGCGGAGGCGCTGTTGGCGCAGACGGGCAGCGTGCGCACGGGCCAGGGGTTCGATGTGCATCGGCTTGGACCCGGCGATCACGTATGGCTGTGTGGTTTGCGGATCGAGCATACGCACGGACTGATCGGGCATTCGGATGCCGATGTCGGCTTGCATGCGATCACGGATGCGTTGCTGGGTGCTGCCGCGCTCGGCGATATCGGGCAACACTTTCCGCCGTCGGACGAACGTTGGCGCGGGGCGGCGTCGCACATCTTCCTGACGCACGCGGCGCAGTTGATCGCGGAGCGGCGCGGACGGATCGAGCACGTAGACGTAACGTTGATCTGCGAACGGCCGAAGGTTTCGCCGCACCGGGAGAGCATGGTCGCGAAGATCGCGGCGTTGCTGTCGATCGACCGCTCGCGTGTCAGCGTGAAGGCGACGACGACGGAGGGCCTTGGCTTCACCGGCCGCGGCGAAGGGATTGCGGCGCAGGCCATCGCGACGGTGCGGCTGCCGTGATCACACCGATGCGCATCGCCAGCCTGCCGCCGGGGCGCAGCTTGCGCGAGCCGATGACGGCAATCTCGACGTTCTTCGGCGTAGGGCTGCTGCCGATTGCGCCGGGAAGTTGGGGCGCGCTGGCCGCCATGCCTCTCGGGTGGTTGTTGGCGATGGTGGGCGGCTGGGTGGCGCTCTTGATCGGCGCGGTGATTGCGACGGTCGTGGGTTGGCTTGCGGCGGACGCCTATGTGAAGGCGACCGGCCGGGAGGATCCGCCGGAGATCGTGATCGACGAGGTCGCCGCGCAATGGTTGGCGCTCACCGTCGTGCCGATGAGCCTGACGGGGTATGCGGCCGCCTACTTGGTGTTTCGTTTGTTCGACACATTGAAGCCTTGGCCCGCGAGTTGGGCCGACGGCGAAGTCGAGGGCGGCGCGGGCGTGATGCTCGACGATTTGTTCGCGGGCGGTTACGCGTGGATCACGCTTTACGCACTGCACCTCGGCGCGTTGATCTAGAGGTTGCCCCAGTAAGCTGAGAAGAAAGGATACTCTTCGATGCGGCCTTGTTTCTTGACCGCGGCTTGGACGTCGGGCCTCGCGAGCACCTTGGCATAACGCTCCATCAGCGTGCGGCGCAGCGGCGTGACGAATGCCGGCGGCTTGTACCATTGGATCGCCGTCAGCAAGGCGCCGCGATGCGCGGGGAGCGACAGGCGCTTCTTCACGAGTTCCGCGACCTCATCCGTTCGGTCCATGCACAGCAGCGCCGCACTCATCGCGGCATAGTTTTCACTTTGTCGCTTGCGCAACAGAGCGAGCGCTTTCTCGGCGGCCGGTTTGTCAGTCGTGGCCGTGCCGCAGACTTCGATCATGTTGATGTACAGTTGCCCCATCGGCGAGGCGGAGTTCCAGCCGCGCTTTGCCGTCTTCACGCCCTCTGCGGCGTGACCCAGCTCGATCATGATCTGGCCGAAATTGACCAGCTGGCTGATCATGAATCCGTTCTTCGCCTCATCGAGTTTGAGGATGGGTTGCATCTCAGCGAGCGCTTCGTCGGTGCGACCCAAGTCCTTCAGGGCATAGACCAGTTCGTTGCGAAGCCAGAGCTTGTCTTCGACAACGCGCTCCACCTGAACGGACGCCAACTCGGGATTCGCGAGCGCTTCGCGCGCAACTTCGACGGCCTTGGCGCTCTCGCCTACCGTGCGCAGCGCCTTGACGTAGCGCGTCATGACGACCGCGAGGTTCGGAGACTTCTTCGCGAGGTCGGCCACGTAGGCAAGTTCCCGTCCGGCGATCTCCTTTGGATCGGTGACCGCATCAAACCCCTCTTTGGCCCAGAGCGATGCGTAACCGCGGTCGACGCGAGCTTCAACCAGAAGGTCCGCCGTCTTGATCTTGCTCAGCTCCATCATCGCGACAAGATCTTCGCCGCGATTGACGAGAAGGCGGACAAACACCTGCGTCAGGTAGTCGGTATTTTGTGCGGGCTCTTCGGGCACGTACGAAATGTCTCGCATCGCCTTGAGAACATCGAAGGCCGCGTCTTCGTCCTTGGCCTTCAGATCCCAGACCAGGCGCGAGATCAGGCGGTATCGTACGCCGCGCGCCGCATCGGGGCGGTCTTTCGCGAGGGCGACGAAGTCCGCCGCGGCACTGGTTGGCTTTCCGAGATCGACATAGGTTAGGAAGCGCGCTTGGATCGCGGCGGACCAGCCATTGTCGCCGCGCTCGGTGTTCTCCATCGCGTCGGTGAAATCGTCGGCGGCGGCGTCGAATTTTTTCGACAGCGCGCGTGCGTATCCCCTTAGGTAATACGCGGCGGCCTTGTCTTCGCGCTTCAGCTCGCCGGCATCGATAGCTGCCGTCACGCTTTGCTCGGCGGCGGCGTAGTCTTTGCGCGCAAAGGCCTCCTTCGCGGCCTGGACGTCATCCGCTGTCCCCGCGGCGGCATGACCGGCGCACCAAAGCCCGACTAAGACCGCTGCGATCGTCGTGATGTTCTTCATCAGCTTTCCGCCCCCAACCCACATCCCTACTCTATCGCCGGCGACCTGCTTTGGGGTTGCCGGCAAGTCACACGTGGCGGCGGTGGCGGACTGCACGATCATTGTGCATGTTCACACATGAGATAGGTGAACGGAGGCCGGCATCATGTTTGAACCAACGGTGCTGGAGCTCGCCGAGGCCGTGCTCGCGGAGGCGCGGGCGAAGGGGTTGAAGATCGCGACCGCAGAAAGCTGCACCGGCGGGCTTGTCGGCGGGGCGCTGACCGAGATTGCCGGGTCGTCGGACGTGTTCGTCGAAGGGTTCATCACCTATTCGAACGAGGCGAAGATGGCGACGCTTGGGGTGATTGTGGACACGCTGGACAAGTTCGGGGCGGTCAGTGCGCCGACGGCGGTTGCGATGGCGGAGGGCGCGATTGCGAATTCGCGGGCGGATCGGACGGTTGCGATCACGGGTGTTGCTGGGCCTGGAGGCGGGACAGCGGCAAAGCCTGTCGGGCTCGTTCACTTCGCAGCGGCGCGGCGTGGCGGCAAGACGGAGTTCGAGCATAAGAACTTTGGCGACATCGGACGCGCGCAGGTGCGGATGGCGGCCGTTGTCCATGCGCTTGAGCTGTTACGCCGGGTGCTTTGACGCCGTCGGTTCGCCGTAGAGTTTGTGGGCGCGATCGTCGAAGGCCGTGGTCATCTTTTCCACTGCGCGCGTGAAGAGGCCGCCGATTAGGCCCTCCAGCATTTTGCTCTTGAGAGCGAAGTCGATGTCGAACTCGACGTCGCAGCCGCCTTCGCGCCCGATGAAGTGCCAGCGGTTCTTGAGGTGATGGAAAGGGCCGTCGATGTATTCGGCAACGATGGTCATTGTTTCGCGGTCGAGCGTGACCTTGCTGGTGAATTTTTCGCGCAGTGCGCCGAAGGCCGCGATGACGTCGGCGGTGAAGACGTTCTCCGTGCGGGATCGGATGCGGAGTGCGGCAACCCAAGGCAGAAACTCGGGATAGCGTTCGACGTCGGCCACGAGCGCGAACATTTGCTCGTCCGTGTAGGGTACGAAGCGTTTCTCGCTATGCCGGGGCAAGGCTCGACTTGTTGAGTTGGGCGTTGCGTGCGGCGCGCAGGCGTTCGAAATCGTCGCCCGCCAGATAGGACGAGCGCGTCAACGGCGAGGCGGAGACCATCAGGAAGCCTTTCGCGCGGGCGATTTCGGCCAGGTTTGCGAATTCTTCCGGCGTCCAGAAGCGGTCGATGGCGGCGTGGCGCTGCGACGGCTGAAGGTATTGGCCGATGGTGATGAAGTCGACGTTGGCGGCGCGCAGGTCGTCCATCACCTGCATGACCTCTTCGCGCGTCTCGCCCAAACCCACCATCATGCCGGATTTCGTGAACGTCGCGGGGTCGATCTCCTTCGCCTGTTGCAGCAGGCGCAGGCTCGCGAAGTAGCGCGCGCCGGGGCGGATTTTTAGATACAGCCGCGGCACGGTTTCGAGGTTGTGGTTGAAGACATCGGGCTTCGCGTCGATCACCACGTCGAGTGCGCCGGGTTTGCGCAGGAAGTCCGGCGTCAGGACTTCGACCGTCGTGTTCGGCGATGCGGCGCGGATGGCGCGGATCGTCTCAGCGAAGTGTTCGGCGCCGCCGTCGTCGAGGTCGTCGCGGTCGACCGACGTGACCACCACGTGTTCGAGACCGAGTTGGGCAACGGCGTGGGCGACCTTCGCCGGTTCGGCGCTGTTGAGTGCACCGGGGAGGCCCGTCTTCACGTCGCAGAAGGCGCAGGCGCGCGTGCAGGTGTCGCCCATGATCATGAAGGTCGCGTGCTTCTTCGACCAGCACTCGCCGATGTTGGGGCAGCCGGCCTCTTCGCAGACGGTGACCAGGCCGTGTTCGCGGACGATGGCCTTGGTCTCGGTGAAGACCTTGGAGCCGGGCGCCTTGACCCGGATCCAGTCCGGCTTGCGCGGGACAGGGTTAATCGGGCGCTCACGCTTTTCCGGGTGGCGGAGCGCGCGCAAATCCTTGTTCGACTGGTCGAAGACGGTGGCCATGGTCACAGATATAGCGTGAACGAGCGGGAATCACACCGGATGCTAAGCACGGCCCCGTACCATCCCCTGAAATTCAAGTGGCTGATTCCGTTGTTATTTCGGCGGTGATAACCAAGCGCTTGCTTGAGGGATCACTGGTGTTACCCTATCTGAAACAAATTGTGAGCGGCTTAAAGCCGCATCACTTGGGAGGACTTGGTCGTGTCGCTGCCTGCTGCTCAGGCCTCAACGCGCGTGCCGTTCGATATCAAGCGGACGCAACGTTCCCTCATGTCGGCCCTGCTCGAGGCGCGCAAGCGTTTCGGGGGCAAGAC
>JAEUMM010000132.1 GCA_016792645.1 Alphaproteobacteria bacterium
CGTCATGTAGCACATGTCGCAAAGCGTGCAGGCTTCGACGACCGGCGAGAAATCCTCGGACTTCACGCCGTCGAGTTCCTCCGTCGGCGAGTTATCGACGAGATCGAACAGCCGCGGAAACGAGTCGCACACATTGAAACAGCGCCGGCACCCATGACAGATGTCGAACACCCGCCGCATCTCTTCGTCGAGCTTCACGGGATCCGTAAAATCCGGCGACTGCCAGTCGATAGGATGGCGCGTGGGGGCTTCTAAACTTCCTTCTCTCACGAGCCGTCCTTGAGCTAGCGCATGCGCAGTCTGGGAGCGCGGGCGTCCCGCCCGCTCTCCCGTGACCACAACTGGCGTAGGTGTTGAGAATGAAAGAAGGGCGGGCGGACGCCCGCGCTCCCAGACTTAGCCCAGCGTATCGAGCGCCTTTTGGAAGCGCCCCGCGTGGCTCTTTTCGGCTTTGGCCAGTGTCTCGAACCAGTCGGCGATTTCGTCGAAGCCTTCCTGGCGCGCTGTCTTGGCCATGCCCGGATACATGTCGGTGTATTCGTGCGTTTCGCCCGCGATCGCGGCCTTCAGGTTGTCGCCCGTCGGACCGATCTTCAGACCCGTCGCCGGATCGCCGACCGCTTCCATGAACTCAAGATGTCCGTGCGCATGGCCCGTCTCGCCTTCCGCGGTGGAACGGAACACGGCGGCCACATCGTTATAGCCTTCGACGTCGGCCTTCTGCGCGAAATAGAGGTAGCGCCGGTTCGCCTGGCTTTCGCCCGCGAACGCAGCTTTCAGATTGTCGAACGTTTTGGTGCCACCAAGTTTTGCCATCAGCCTCGTCTCTCCTCGAAAAGCACGGATTAGCGATAGTCCGCCCCGCTTCAAGCGTCACGATAGCCACCGCGAAAGCGATGTCAATATTTTAGAACGATTCTAAGGAGTTGCGACTCAGTCGCGGGATTTCAAGCGCACGACGACTTCAACGCGCTCGATCTCCGTACCGGCAGGCGGCTTCGGCAATCCGTCGATACGCACGTCGTCGCCCGGAATATCGGCCAACAGACCACGATCTTCAAAATAGAAATGATGATGATCCCCGGTATTTGTATCGAAGTACGTCTTTTCGCCGTCGACGATAACTTGGCGCAGCAGCCCTGCGTTCGTGAACTGATGAAGCGTGTTGTACACGGTCGCCAAGGACAACGAGGCGCCGACGCGCGTCGCATCCTGATGCAAACATTCCGCGGTCACATGACGGTCGCAGTCGGCGAACAGCAACTTGCCCAACGCAATCCGCTGGCGCGTCGGGCGCAAGCCCGCCGCCCTCAATTTCGCTACCAGATCGCCTTTATGCGCCGAAACGGCTTTGGACACTGTGGAACGCATAGGACCCGTTCAAAACCTGACTTGGCGGAGGTTGAAACCCCCTGATGCACCGCATAGAGTTGACGGGCTTATAACACGCGACCCGCCCCCACGCACTTTTGAATAACTCAAAACTGCATCCGGGGGAAATTGGATGGTTAACCCTTTATGTCAAGTGCCCCGTCGGACGCGGTGAATCTGGTCAAAGCGCGCAGTTCCTTCGACATGGAGGGCCTCTTGGACTGCGCCCATGGCCGCCTGTTCGGCCCCGGCAACGCGCGCTTGCCCCTGCCGCCCATGCTGATGTTCGACCGCATCACGCACATCGCCGACACCGGCGGCGCGAACGACAAGGGTCAGATCATCGCCGAATTGGACATCAAGCCCGACCTCTGGTTCTTCAAATGCCACTTCGAGTCCGATCCCGTCATGCCGGGGTGTCTCGGCCTCGACGCGATGTGGCAGATGGTGGGCTTCTTCTTGGGTTGGATGGGCGGCAAGGGCCGTGGACGCGCCGCCGGCGTGGGCGAAGTCAAATTCACCGATATGGTCCTTCCAGACGCACGCCTCGTTACCTATGTCATCGACCTGAAGCGCGTCATCATGCGTAAATTGGTGCTGGGCATCGCGGACGGCGTGATGAAGATCGACGGCAGGATCGCCTACGAAGCAAAAGACCTGCGGGTCCTGCTTGCCCCGGACGCGCCGCAGGGCGCCTGATCACTTACGTTGCGCCGCCTCGCTGGCGCGGGAGACTCGAATGGTCATCGCTATCGCCGCAGTTCTCGCAGCCGCCGCCATTGCCGCAGCCGCCTTGGCCGCGAAGGCGCCGCGCCCCGTCCCTGTCCGCATCAAGCGCAAGCGCTAAACGATCATGAGACGAGTCGTCGTCACGGGATTGGGCATCGTCTGCTCGATCGGCAACAACGCGCAGGAAGTCATCGCTTCCTTGCGCGAAGCGAAATCCGGCATCGTCGCCGCCGAAGACTACCAGCGCATGGGCTTTCGTAGCCAAGTGCATGGCAGTCTGAAGGTCGACCTCGACACGGCCGTCGACCGCCGCGCCAAACGCTTCATGGGCGACGGCGCAGCCTACGCGTGGATCGCGATGAACCAAGCCATCGCCGACGCCGGCCTTGAAACCAAGGACGTCTCGAACGAACGCACCGGCCTGATCGTCGGATCTGGCGGCCCGTCGACGAAAGCGATCGTCGCCGCCGCGGATACCGCGCGTACCGAACCCGTCAAAGGCCCTAAAAAGGTGGGCCCGTTCGCCGTGCCGAAAGCGATGTCGTCGACCTGTTCGGCGAACCTCTCGACCTGGTTCAAGACCAAGGGCGTGAACTACTCGATCTCGTCCGCCTGCTCGACGTCGGCCAATTGCATCGGCAACGCCTACGAAATGATCCAGTGGGGCAAGCAGGACGTGATGTTCGCCGGCGGCGGTGAAGAACTCGACTGGACGCTCTCGGTCCTCTTCGATGCGATGGGCGCCATGTCGTCGAAGTACAACGACACGCCGACGAAGGCGAGCCGCGCCTATGACAAGAACCGCGACGGCTTCGTCATCTCCGGCGGCGGCGGCATCTTGATCCTGGAAGAACTGCAACACGCCAAAGCCCGCGGCGCCAAAATCTACGCCGAACTCACCGGCTACGGCGCGACGGCTGACGGCGCCGACATGGTGGCCCCGTCCGGCGAAGGCGCAGTCCGCTGCATGCGCATGGCGATCGAACAGGCGAAGACCTCGATCGACTACATCAACCCGCACGCAACCTCGACCCCCGTCGGCGACATCCCGGAGATCAAGGCGATCACCGAAGTCTTCGGCAAAAACATGCCGCCCATCAGCGCGACCAAATCGCTGACCGGCCACAGCCAGGGCGCAGCCGGCGTGCATGAGGCGATCTATTCACTCCTCATGCTCAACAACAAATTCATCTGCGAAAGCGCGAACATCGAAGAACTCGACCCCGAAGTCGCCGAAGCGAACATCGTTCGCAAGCGCATCGACAACGCCAAGATAGACACGGTGATGTCGAACTCCTTCGGCTTCGGCGGCACGAACGCCAGCCTCGTCTTCCAGCGCTACAACGGATGACCACCGACGGAAAATTGATGGCAGGCAAGCGCGGCCTCATCATGGGCGTCGCGAACGACCACTCCATCGCCTGGGGCATCGCCAAGGCGCTGCACGAACACGGCGCCGAACTGGCCTTCACCTATCAAGGCGAAGCCTTCGGCAAGCGCGTGAAGCCGCTGGTCGAAACGCTGGGCGCAAAGATCGTCATCCAAGCCGACGTTGAAAACGACCAATCGCTCGAAGCCGTCTTCGGCGAACTCGAACGCAAATGGGGCAGCATCGACTTCCTCGTCCACGCGATCGCCTTCTCCGACAAGAATGAGCTGAAGGGCCGCTACGTCGACACCACGCGCGACAACTTCCGTCGCACGATGGAAATCTCCTGCTACTCCTTCACCGACGTCGCCCGCCGCGCCAGCCACCTGATGAAGAACGGCGGCGCGATGATCACCCTGACCTACGCCGGCTCGACCCGCGTCATGCCCAGCTACAACGTGATGGGCGTCGCCAAAGCCGCATTAGAAGCGTCCGTCCGCTACCTCGCCGCTGACTTGGGGCCAGATGGCATCCGCATCAACGCCGTCTCGCCAGGCCCGATGCGCACACTCGCAGGCTCCGTCGTCGGCGACGCACGCCTCGTCTTCAAGTGGTACAAGAACAACGCCCCCCTGAAGAAGACGGTCGAACTCTCCCACGTCGGCAACGCCGCCCTCTATTTCCTAAGCGACATGTCCGCCGGCGTGACCGGCGAGGTCCACTACGTCGACGCCGGCTACAACATCACCGGCATGCCCAACACCGCCGAACTCAAGGCGCTCGGCAAGAACGACGCCGGCGATAGCTGACGCCCGCTCAAACGCGCACGGCTTCCTCCGGCGGCTTCACGTCGTGAAACATCCACAGCAGCGCCAGGTCATAAGCGATCTTGAGTACGCCGCAAATGACGAAGGGCCAGGCGGCGTAACCGGCGGCGAAAAGCGCGCCGGCAAGGGCCGGGCTCACGGCCGAGGCCAAGCTGCGCGGCACGGCGGTAAAGCTGGCAGCCGCCGTGCGCTCCTCGGGCGTCACCACCGCCATCACATAAGATGAGCGCGCCGGCACATCCATTTGCGACAGCAACGAGCGCAACAGAAGCAGCGCCAGCGCGCTCTCGACCGTCGGCGTTAGCGCCGCCGCAATAAGCGCGATGCTCGCCGGAATATGGGTCCACACCATCGTATTGATGAGACCGATGCGCTTGCCCAACCACGCAGCGACCGGCTGCGACAGCGCCCCCAAAATCCCGGCTGCGAAGAAGAACATGCCGGCCGTCGCCAGCGAGAGGCCGAATTTGTCGAAGAGCCAGAGCGCCACCAACGACTGAACGACAAAGCCCCCCGCGAACGAGTCGACGGCAAAAAGGGCGGTGAGCTTCAACACCAGCGCGCGCGAGCGCGTGAGTGGTTTCGGCGCCGCCATACGCGCCTGCGCATCATCGCGCGGGATGCGGGCATAGATAACCCCGCCGGCGACGCCCAGCGCCGCATACAGCACGAACATGATTTGCAGCGCGCCAAGTTCGCTCAACCCCGTGCGAACCAACGGCTCCGGACTTCCGGCAGCGAGCGACCCCAACGCAGCCGCAAGCGCACCGATAAGGCTGTACCGCGCGAAGGCGCCGGTTCGTTCCCGATCGGCCACGCTATGCGCAATCAAGCTGTGCTCAAGCGGCACGAAAATCGAAACACTCCCCGCACTCGGGTTGATCGTGCCGATCGCGGCAATCAGAAAAATGAAGCCCGAGACGCTCGACGCCGCAAAGGCAAGCCCCGTGGCCGCCATCAACGCCGAGGCCGCCAGCAACAACGTGCGCTGACTGAAACGCACGCCGACAATCCCGATGCCGAGCGTCGTCAGCGCCGAACCGAACAGCGCCAAAGTCGCGACCAATCCGATCTCGAACGCGTCGAACCCGCGCGCCGCGAGATAGACGGGCAGAAGCAACGCAACGAACCCGTCGCCGAAGTCGCGCAACGCCCGCGCCGCGTAGACGAGGGTCGGTGTGTTAGGAGAATCAGCAGTGGGAATTTGAGTCATCAACGGCACCCATTGTTCGCTGTACCCGCAGCGGGCAGCATCGAACGGTGCTTGGGCGCATGGCGCGCCTTCGGCTGGGAGACCGTGAAACCCCAACGTGAGCGGACCTTAGTCCAGACCGCCGCTGCGCAACAATGCCTTATCGCGCAAGAAGCCGGAGCGCGGCCGCGACCGCGCCCATGTGCGGCAGCACGCGGACCGCGCCCGCACCGCTCAGCCGCTCGCCCTGATCGGGTAAACAATGCGGACCGCCGACAAAGCCCCAAACCGTCATGCCGGCGGCGGCGCCCGCCTTCACGCCGTTGACGCTGTCTTCGATCACGATGCAGCGCCGGGGCTGAACGCTCAATCGCTCCGCCGCCAGCAGGAACAAGTCCGGAGCCGGCTTCCCGTTCGCAACGTCGTCGCCCGAATAGACGTGCCCATCGAACACGTCCCACAAGCCCAAGCCACGCACCTTCCCATGCAGTTCGACCTTCGGACTCGACGACGCAATCGCCTTCAGCCCCCCGAACGCGCGAGCCGCATCGACCGCACCGATGATGGGCCGGATGTCGGCGAGCACACGGCGCGTGATCTCGGCGCTGATGCGCTGAATGGCGCCCTCGGGCAGCGGCACGCCAAGTTGCGCGCGATGCTCGGCATCAAGCGCCGCGCTCCAATCGCGAACGGCCAGGCCTTGAAACTTGGCGTTGTTCGCGTGGCTGTCAAACAAAAGGCCGAGGCGTTTCATCGCCTCGACCTCCACTTCATGTGCAATCGTCTCAGAGTCGATCAGGACACCGTCGCAGTCGAAGATGACGGCGTCCATGACGCTTAGCCTTCGGCGGCGCGATCGCTGCCGTCGTCGGCAATTTCCTTGCCGGTGACCTGATCGACGATCTTCATCGACAGACGCACCTTGCCGCGATCGTCGAAGCCCAGAAGCTTCACGAACACCTTGTCGCCTTCCTTCACAACGTCGCCGGTCTTGGCGACCTTCTTGCGGGAAAGCTGCGAGATGTGGACCAACCCGTCGCGCGCGCCGAAGAAGTTCACGAACGCGCCGAAGTCCATGACCTTGACGATCTTGCCTTCGTAGATTTCGCCGACTTCCGGCTCAGCCACGATCGACTTGATCCACTTCAACGCCGCGCGGATCGACTCGCCGTTCGCGGACGCGACCTTCACCACGCCGTCGTCCTGGATGTCGATCTTTGCGCCCGTCTTTTCGACGATCTCGCGGATCACCTTACCGCCCTGCCCGATCACTTCACGGATCTTGTCGGTCGGAATGTTGATCACCTCGATGCGCGGCGCATGCTCGCCGAGCTCGGCGCGAGCGCCGGTCAAGGCCTTCGCCATCTCGCCGAGGATGTGAATGCGTCCGTCCTTCGCCTGAGCGAGGGCCACGCGCATGATCTCTTCGGTGATGCCGGCGATCTTGATGTCCATCTGCAGCGACGTTACGCCCGAAGCCGTGCCCGCCACCTTGAAGTCCATGTCGCCCAGGTGATCTTCGTCGCCCAGAATGTCCGACAGAACGGCGAAACGGTCGCCTTCCTTGATCAGACCCATGGCAATACCCGCGCACGCGCTCTTCAGCGGCACGCCCGCATCCATCAGCGACAGCGACGAACCGCAAACCGTCGCCATCGACGACGAGCCGTTCGACTCCGTGATCTCCGACACGATGCGAACCGTGTAGGGGAAGCTTTCCTTCGGCGGCATCACCGGACGCATCGCGCGCCAGGCGAGCTTGCCGTGGCCGATGTCGCGGCGCTTCGGCGCACCGACGCGGCCCGTCTCACCGACCGAGAACGGAGGGAAGTTGTAGTGCAGCATGAAGTGCTGCTTGTACGTCCCTTCGAGCGAGTCGACGTATTGCTCGTCTTCGCCGGTGCCAAGCGTGGTCACGACCAACGCCTGCGTCTCGCCGCGCGTGAACAGCGCCGAACCGTGCGTACGCGGCAGAACGCCGACTTCCGCCACGATCGGACGCACAGTCTTCGTGTCGCGGCCGTCGATGCGCTTGCCGGTATCGAGGATGTCGTTGCGAACGATCGCCGCTTCGAGATCCTTGAAGAGCCCGCCGACCACGAGCGGATCGGCCTTGCCTTCGCCCGCGAATTCTTCGAGGACGCGCTTCTTCGCAACGCCGACCTTTTCGTAGCGCACCTGCTTCTGACGCTCGCGATAGGCCGCGCGCACATCGGCTTCGGCCAGCGATTTGATCTTGTCGAGCAACACGGCGTTGTCCGGAACGAAATGATCGCGCGGATCCTTCGCCGCACGTTCGGCCAGACGGATGATCGCTTGAATGACCGGCTGCATCGAGCGATGGCCGAACATGACCGCGCCCAACATGACGTCTTCCGAAAGCTCTTTCGCCTCCGATTCGACCATCATCACCGCGTCGTGCGTACCGGCGACGACGAGTTCGAGGCTCGACTCCGGCATCTTCTCGATCAGCGGGTTGAGAACGTATTCGCCGTTGATGTAACCGACGCGCGCCGCGCCGATCGGACCTTGGAACGGCACGCCCGACAGCGTCAGCGCCGCCGACACGGCGACCATCGACAGAATGTCCGGATCGTTTTCGAGATCGTGCGACAGCACGGTCGCGATGACTTGCGTTTCGTTGCGATAACCTTCGACGAACAGCGGACGGATCGGACGGTCGATCAGACGCGAGATCAAGGTCTCACGTTCCGTCGGACGCCCTTCGCGCTTGAAGTAGCCGCCGGGAATGCGGCCCGCGGCGAAGGTCTTTTCCTGGTAGTCGACGGTGAGCGGCAGAAAGTCGATGCCCGGCCGCGGCGACTTCGCCGAAACGACGGTGGCCAGAACAGCGGTCTCGCCCATCGTGGCAAGAACGGCGCCGTCGGCTTGGCGCGCGATGCGGCCCGTTTCGAGGATGAGCTTGCGCCCGCCCCAATCGATTTCCTGGCGTTGAATATCAAACATGCTTTGTCTTTCTAAAATTTGCCGCCGCCGGATTGCGGACAGCCATGCGTTGTTGTGTAGGCGTGAGCGCGCGACCGCATGCCGTTGGCACGCGGGTCACGCATGGTGTTGGATCGAGCTTGAGGCCGCGGTTCATACCGCTCAGCCGGCCGGCGCCTTAGCGCCGTAGGCCCAATTTACCGATGAGCGCTTCATAGCGGCCCTTGTCGGTGTTCTTGAGGTAGTCGAGCAACCGGCGGCGCTGCGACACCATCTTCAGCAAGCCGCGGCGCGAATGGTTGTCCTTCACGTGCGTCTTGAAATGGTCCGTCAGGCCGTTGATGCGCTCGGAGAGCACGGCAACCTGCACTTCGGGAGAGCCGGTATCGCCGGGCTTCACGGCGTATTGCTGCACGACTTCGGTCTTACGTTCTGGATTCAACGACATCGGGGATCCTTTTCTAAGATGAGAAGTTGAACACCCGCGTCGGCCTCAACTCCCCCCGTTCGAAGGCAACGATCGCAACAGGATCGCCGCCGCGGCTACGGCAGTAGGCGGGCAAAGGCTGATCGCCTTCACCCTCTGCAGCGGCCTCTTCACGGAGAGAGACTCGGCCTCGCGCGAGTATCGCCCGACCCAACCGAAGTTGGGCTGCTTCCTGATCCGTCACGGCCAGCCCCGGGATGTCGTCCAGGGCGGTCGCAAGCGGCATCAGCAAGCGCTTGGCGGCGTGGTCTTTAGCAGATTCCTCCAGCATTTCCAGCGAAATTGCCGCTTTCAAGCCAAACGGCCCGACCGCCAGGCGGCTCAGCGCCTGCACATGTCCCAAGCACCCCAAAGCGCGGCCCAAATCCCTGGCAAACGCCCGGACATAGGTCCCTTTGCCGCACAGCATCTCGAACACGGCATGCCCCTCGTCCGGGGTCTCCACGAGTTCCAGCCGGTGGATGTGGGCGATCCGCGGCTCCAGCTGAACGTCCTCGCCGTCGCGCGCCA
>JAEUMM010000153.1 GCA_016792645.1 Alphaproteobacteria bacterium
CGCGACGGTGAACAACGGCCGCGCGGCGGTTGAGCAGATCAAGAACGCCGATCCGGACGTCGTGATCCTCGACATCGAGATGCCGGAGATGGACGGCATTACGGCGCTGCCACTTTTGCTTAAAGCTTGTCCGCGCGCGAAGATCATCATGGCTTCGTCGCTGACGCGGCGGAACGCCGAGATTTCACTCAAGGCGCTTTCGCTGGGCGCGACGGACTATGTGCCGAAGCCGACGTCGGTGGGCGCGGGCGATGCTGCCGACGCGTTCCGGCGCGATTTGTGCGAAAAGGTCGTCGCGCTGGGCCGTCCGCGCCGCGCCGCGGCTCGCGTGGTGCCAACGCAAGGCGCACCGATCGCGCTGCGCAAGGCGTCGAGTGTGAAGCCGCAGATCGTGGCCATCGGCGCGTCGACCGGCGGTCCACAAGCGTTGAACGTGGTCGTCAAGGCGCTGGCGCCGCAACTCAACCTGCCGATCGTGATCACGCAACACATGCCGGCGACCTTCACCGCCATTCTGGCCGAGACGTTGTCGCGGCATTCGGGCCTCAACTGCGTCGAGGGCGCCGACGGCATGATGCTGCAAGCGGGCCACGTCTATGTGGCGCCCGGCGATCATCATATGTTGGTGAAAGGGCGCGGCGGACCGATCCAGCTCACGCAAACACCGGCAGAAAACTTCTGCCGTCCCGCGGTTGATCCGATGTTTCGCAGTATCGCTGCGGCCTATGGTCCGGCAGTGCTTGCGGTCGTTCTGACGGGGATGGGCGCGGACGGACGCGAGGGCGCCAAGGCGATCGCCGGGGTCAACGGTACGGTCTTGGCGCAAGATGAAGCGACCAGCGTGGTGTGGGGCATGCCTGCCGCCGTCGCGCATGCGGGCGTGGCGAGCGCCGTGCTGCCGCTGCCGTCGGTCGGACCTGAGATGCGCAAGCTGATGGGGCTTGCACGATGACCCCAGCCGAATTCGAGTTCGTCGCGCAGCTGCTGAAGCGCCGGTCGGGCCTCGTACTCAACAGCGACAAGCTCTATCTGCTGGAAAGCAGGTTGGGTCCGGTGGCTCGCAAGCACGGTCTCGCCGGTTTGGCGGCGATCGCGGCGAAGCTGAAGGCCGGCGACGAGCCGCTGGCGCGCGAGGTGACGGAAGCGATGACGACGAACGAGTCGTTCTTCTTCCGCGACAAAACGCCGTTCGACCATTTCGAGAAGCTGATGCTGCCCGCGATGCTGAAAGCGCGGGCGGGATCGAAGCGCCTGCGCATCTGGTGCGCGGCGGCGTCGACGGGGCAGGAGCCTTATTCGCTGGGCATGATCTTGCGCGAGAAGCAGGCGTTGGTGAAGGACTGGCGCATCGACATCATCGGCACCGATTTGTCGAGCGAGGTTCTGGCGCGTGCGAAGAGCGGGCTCTATTCCCAGTTCGAAGTGCAGCGCGGGCTTCCCGTGCAGATGATGGTGAAGTACTTCGCCAAAGATCGCGAGCAGTGGCGCATCAAGGACGATGTGCGGTCGATGGTCGAATACCGGCAGATGAACCTGCTGGACTCGTTCGTCGGGCTCGGTACGTTCGACATCATTTATTGCCGCAACGTGCTGATCTATTTCGACGAGGCGACCAAGCGCGCCATCTTGGAGCGCATGGCTCAATTGTTGCCGGACGACGGGTATCTGTTGCTGGGCGCCGCGGAAACGGTCGTGGGCATCACGAGCGCGTTCACGCCGCTTGAAGGCGCGCAGGGCGTGAGCGTCAAGGCGTCGGCCAAGGCCGCGCAAAAGGCCCACGTCGCCTAAGTCCTATTCGGCCGCGCGCAGGTGGTTCGTGCGTTCGCGCGACACATCGGTGTGCTTGACGACTATGGTCAGCGGTTCGCCGGCGATCACCTTGGCTTCGACGCCCCACACCTTTTGGAGAAGGTCCACCGTCAGCACGTCGGCGGGCTTGCCTTCGGCTGCGATGCGCGCCTTGTGCATGACGATGATGCGGTCGGCGAAGGCGGCGGCGAGGTTCAGGTCGTGAAGGATCGCCAGCACCGCACCGGCTTCTTTCGCGAAGGTTCGCGCGCGCGCGAGGACCATGCCTTGATGCGAGAGGTCGAGCGAGGATGTCGGCTCGTCGAGCAGCAGATGGCGCGTGCTGCCGTCTGCGAGAGGGGTCCAAACCTGCGCCAAAGCGCGGGCGAAGTGGACGCGGTGGCGTTCGCCGCCCGATAGCGTTCTGCAATCACGCAAGGCGAGGTGGGTGACGTCGGCTGCGGCCATCGCGCCGTCGACGGCGGCGCGGTGTTCTTGCGGCGTCGCCAGGCCACGGTGCGGATAGCGGCCGAGTTCGACGACGTCGCAAACGCGGAACGGGAAGGCGAGCGTCGGGCTTTGCGGCAGGACGGCGCGCTGTAATGCCTGCGCGTCCATGTTCCAGTCGTTGAGCTTGCGGCCGTTGAGGCTGACGATTCCGGCGGCGAGCTTTGCTTCGCCCGAGAGCGCGCGCAGGAGCGTCGACTTGCCGGCGCCGTTCGGGCCGACGATGACCGTGAGTTCGCCGGCCGCGAGTTCCAGCGACACGTCGTCGAGGATGGCGCGGCCGCCGGCTTTGACCGTCAGATTCTTGCCGGCGAGGGTCATCGTTTGGCGCTTCCGCGACTGCGCAAGAGCCAGAAGAAGAAAGGCGCGCCGAGTGCGCTGGTGACGACGCCGATCGGAAGTTCGGCGGGCGCGACCATCGTGCGCGCGAGCGTGTCGGCGCCGACGATGAGAAGCGCGCCCAGCAGCGCCGAGCCCGGCAGGACGAAACGGTGATCGGCGCCGCCGATCAGGCGGATGATGTGCGGAGCGACAAGGCCGACGAAGCCGATGACGCCGGTGAGCGCCGTGCCTGCGCCGACGCCGAGGGCGACCGCGCCGACGGCGATGCGCTTTGTGCGCTCCACGCGCACGCCGAGATGACCCGCCTCCGCTTCGCCCAGCGCCAGCGCGTCGAAGGGGCGGGCGAGGGGGGCGAGCAAGAGAACCGAGACGCCCATCGCGATCGACGCGGGGATGATGGTGCTCCACGTCGCGCCGCCGAGGCTGCCCAAGAGCCAGAATGTGAGCGAGCGCATCTGAAGGTCGTTGGCGAGGAAGATCAGATAGCCGAGGAGCGCGCCGGCCAGCGCCTTCATCGCAAGGCCGGCGAGAAGAAGCGTTGCGATGTCGATGCGTCCTTCGCCGCGCGCGATCAGCATCACGCCGCTGGTCGCGATGAGACCGCCGACGAAGGCGACGAGGATGATCCCCCAGGCGCCAAAGGCTGCGAGGCCGAAGCCGCCGAAGACGATCCAGGCGACGGCGCCGACCGCCGCACCGTCGGCGACGCCGACTAGGGTCGGATCGGCAAGAGGGTTGCGGAAGAGCGCCTGCAGGCTTGCGCCCGCCACGCCGAGCGTCGCGCCGCAGGCAAGCGCCAGCAGGATGCGCGGCAGACGAACGCTCATTAAGGCTGCGGCTTCGTATGGTTCGATGACCGTACCGGTGTCGATGCCCATCGCCTGCAGCAGAATCTCGACGACGCGCAGCGGGGCGATTTCCATCGCGCCGGCGCCGAGCGCGAAGATGGCCGCCACGGCCAACGCCACGGCAAGCCCCGACAGCGTCGCGCGTCGCCAGATGATCAGCGGGTCGCGCGCCGGGTCGTAGGTTTGGGCCGCGTCGGCGACGGTCATTTCGCCTCCGCTATGTCGATCCTGACCGCCGGATGAATAGTGCGAGCGAGTGTCGCGATCGCGTCGGGGGTGCGTGGACCAAAACCAAGAAGCAACAGCGCGTCCATCACGACGATGCGATTGTTCTTGCCGGCCGGGGTGATCGCTATTTCCGGGCGCTGCGTCAGCTTGTCGAGACCGCCCAGCATGGCGACCGCGTGCTCGGCGACGATGATGACGTCGGGCGCGAGCGCCACGGCCGATTCTGGGGTCAACGGTTTGTAGCCGTCGAAACCTGCGGCGACGTTGGTGGCGTGCGCCAGTTTGATCATGGAATCGGCGGCGGTGCCTTTGCCCGCGGCGATCGCGCCGCCGGGCCCCTGGGCCAGCAGGAACATCGCCTTCGCCTTGCTGTCGACGGGCTTGAGGGCCGCTTCGACGGCGGCCATCCGTTTTTGGATCGAGGCCTTGAGGGTCGCCGCCTTCTGCGGAACGCCGAGTGCGGCGGCGACGGCGTCGATCTTGGCATAGACGCCGGCGACCGATTCTTCGCCGGGGACGAGCACGATCTTGATCTTGGCGTCGCGCAATTGTTCGAGCACCGCGGGCGGGCCGGCATGGGCGCCCGCGATGATGAGTTCCGGCTTCAGGGACAGGATGCCTTCGGCCGCAAGGTTACGCAGATAGCCGACTTGCGGCAGGGCCTTGGTTTCGGCGGGATACATCGACGTTTGATCGACGCCGACCAAGCGCTTGCCTTCGCCCAGCGCGTAGACGATCTCGGTGACGTCGCCGCCGATCGACACCACGCGTTCGGCCTGCGCGGCGGCTGCGCCCACGAGCGAGAGAGCCGCGGCGAACGCGGCGACGAGGAGGGAGCGCATCGCGTTCAAACCTTCGGCAGAGCCGCGACGATGTCGCGCCAGGGTTGGAGTTCCGGTTTGCCGGGTTTGCGAGCCCCGAACAGCTGCGCAAAGCAGAAGCCTTCCTCGTCGTAGAGTTCGAGCGAGGTCACGATGCCGTCGCGCGTCGGCTTGAACACCGCCCAGGCGCCGGCGATCGCGTCTTCGCGCAGATGCAGATTGAAATCCGGATCGAGGACGTTGAACCACGGACCCATGCGCTTCAGGTTCTTCACGGGGCCGGTGTGAATCTGGATGCAGCCCGGGTTACCGACGAAAACCATGATCGGCGTTTCGCCGGACGCCGCGCTTTCGAGTGTCTGCGCGAGCGCTTCGGGCTTGACCTGATGAGCGAGATCTTTGCCGGCGAGACGCAACGCTTGCAGGCGGCCGACGTCGAATTCGCGCAGCAGGCCGAAGAAATCGTGCGTGTCTTGCAGCGCCCTCCAATGCGCGCGCAGGCCCGTGACGTCGATTTCGGCGTCGGCGCGGTCCTTGCGCTTCGGGAGCGGGGCGAGCGCGTTGAAGTTCGGATCTTGGTTGTCGCTCTTCCAATTCGCGATCAGCGCACTGAAGGCCGCAACATCCGTCTTAGGCTTCTGGAAGATTTTGTGGACCGCGGTGCCCGATGCGTCGAACACCTGGATCGAGCGGCGGAGACCCTCCTTGGTTTCTTCGAGCACGGCAAAGGCGTGGCGCCAGTGGGCGGGGAAGATTCGCAGATCGATCTGTTCGCCCAGGACGAGGCCGGTGCCCGGGTTGATCGAGATTTTGACATAGGGGCCGATCTTCTCGTGCACGCAATGATCGTTGCGTGTGAGCGCCATGACGGGGCCCAGCGCTTCGATGTCTTTGACGATGTCAGCTTGCGCCTCGCGCAGGCGGTAGGCCTTCGCCTCGCCTTCCGCACCGCACAGGCTTGCAATCAGTGCACCTTCGCTGGCGCCGAGTTCGTTCGCAGCGTCGCGCGCCCGGACTTGTCGCGTGCTCTTCAATGCGTGCCAACGCTGTCTGAGATCGACGCCCGAATTCGTTTGTTCCGCACGTGCAAGCGCTACCGCCATCGTTTTTCCTTCGCGTTGAATGCAGGAGGCCGCGCGTTGCAGGACGTGTGACTTCCGCACGTCCCCGCAGCGCTATGGACGCACCGCGTCTTAGCCCTTATTGAAAGTGAGTCGCAAATGCAATAATAGATGTAACTAAGAGTAAGTTGCAATTGTGGGGCCAGTGCAATGGGAACGGCACGTGTTTTGGTGGGAATTCTAGGGTTTTCTGGGGCCTTGGGGGTAGGACAAGCGGATCAGCCGGCAACGGCCGCCGCCCCTGCAAGCGGTGAGGTGCAGACGGCGACGGTCGAAAAGGTGACCGTCACGGCGACGCGCCAGAAGCGCAAGGTCGACGAAGTTCCTGCGACGGTCACGGTCATCACCGACAAAGAAATCGAAGACAACATGGCGACGGACGTGAAGGATCTCGTCCGCTTCGAGCCCGGTGTTTCGGTTCGCACGAACCCCGTTCGTTTCTCGGCAGCGCTCTCTGGCGGCGGTCGCGATGGCAACAGCGGCTTCAACATTCGCGGCGTTGAAGGCAATCGCGTCTTGATCCAGATCGACGGCATTCGCGTGCCGGACGCGTTCTCGTTCGGTCCGCTGGTCGTGGGACGCGGCGACTATCTGGATCTCGATGTCGTCAAGTCGGTTGAAATTCTGCGCGGCCCCGCGTCGGCGCTCTACGGCAGCGACGGCTTGGCGGGCGCCGTCAGCTTCGTGACAAAAGATCCGGAAGACTTCCTCGACGAAGGCGAGTTCTGCGGTGGACGCGCGCGCGTCTCCTATTCGTCGGCGGACGACAGCTGGACCGAAGGCGCGGTCGTCGCGACGCAGACGGAGTCGGGGCAGTGGCAGGGCATGCTCGCTTACACGCGGCGTGACGCGAAAGAGACGGAGAATCAGGGCGAGAACGAGTCGCTGACTGCGGCGCGCACCGCGCCGAACCCGAGCGACATCGAATCGAACAACGTGTTCGCGAAGCTCGTCTTTGCGCCGAACGAGAGCAACCGCTTCCGTCTGACGTACGAATACTACGACCGCTTCATGGTGACGGAAGCGTACACGGCGCGCTCGGCGACGGTCGTCGATCTGGACGGCGAGGACGAACTGACGCGCGATCGCGTGTCGTTCGATCACCGGTATGAAGGCGACGGTTTCATCTCAAGCGCGTTCTGGGCGGTCTATTACCAAGCGGCCACGACGCGCGAGTTCACGTACGAAAACCGTGAGCCGGCGGTCGATCGCACGCGCGAGGGCCTGTTCGACAATGCGGTTTGGGGCGCGGTTGCGGAGCTGCAGAGCGAGTTTGCGGTGGCGGGCATTCCCAACAGCCTCGTCTACGGGTTTGACTACTCGCAGACACGCCAGGAAGGCCTGCGCACGGGCACACCCGCGCCCACGCCGCCGGACTTCTTCCCGCAGCAGCCATTCCCGAATACGGACTTCACTTTCTTCGGTGCGTTCATCCAGGATGAAATCTCGCTGTTCGACGGCATGCTGAAGCTTTATCCCGCCGTGCGTTACGACGCGTTCGAGATTGATCCGGAGTTGAGCCCGCTCTATCCGCTGCCGACCGCGCCGGGGCAGGAAGACAGCCACGTCACGCCGAAGTTCGGCGCGGTGTTCTGGCCGACGCAACGCTTCGGGTTGTTTGCGAACTATGCCGAAGGCTTCAAGGCGCCGGCGCCGAGCCAGGTGAACAACGGCTTCACCAACGCTGCGCAAGACTATACGTCGATCCCGAACCCGAACCTCAAGCCCGAGACGAGCGAGACGATCGAGGGCGGCGTTCGCGTGCGCGACATTGAGGTGTTCGGCGGCTCGCTGGCGGCGAGCGCCGTGGCGTTCAAAGCCGATTACACTGACTTCATCGATCAGGTTTGCGTGAACGCAAATCAGGCTGAGTGTAACGACTTCAACCCGGCGAACGGTCCGACGATGTTCAAGTACATCAATCTGGGCTCGGTCGAGATTAGCGGCTTCGAAACGCGCGTCGACGTGCGGTGGGAATCGGGTTTTGCGTTCACCGGTGCGCTGTCGACGGCGGAAGGCACGCAAGGTGTGAACGGCGTCGAGGCGCCGCTCAACACGATCGATCCGTGGAAAGTCGTCGCGGGTTTGCGCTATGACAGCGAAACCTTTGGCGGCCAAGCGATCGTCACGCACGCGGGCGAGAAGGACCAGAGCGACATCGCGCTGGGAACCTGCGGTACGGACGGGCTCGGCAATCCGATTCCCTGCTTCACGCCGGACGCGTTCACGATCCTGGATCTGACAGCCTATTGGAACATCACCGAACAGGCGACGCTGCGCGTCGGCGTGTTCAACGTGTTCGACGAGAAGTACGCGTGGTGGAGCGATGCCCGCGGCGTGGCGTCGACGAGCACGATCACGGATGCCTATACGCAGCCCGGCCGCAACGCGAGCGCTTCGCTCGTCTTCCGGTTCTAGGAATGGCCGCGCGCCGGCAGCAGAGTCCGATCAGAGATTCGCGGGTGCTTGCGGTGTTGACGGGTCTGCACCGGCGGGCGGGCCTGGCGAACGGGTTCTCGTCCACGCTTCTGCCTCTCGGTAGCGGGACCCAGATGTCGGTTGTCGTCCGGTAGGTCCGCTCGAGAGGAGCGGTGCTTGCGGCGGGCATGATCTTGCGCTTCAGTCGCCGCGCCGCAGCCAAGGACCGCCATGGATATCTTACAGCCGCCGGGTACGCATCTTGCGCAGCTCAATGTTGCACGGGCCCTCGATGATCTTGAGAGCCCTCGGCTTGCGGATTTCCTGGGGGCGCTCGACCGCGTGAACGCGCTGGCGGAGCGTTCGCCAGGCTTCGTCTGGCGGCTGAAGAGTGACGTGGGCAATGCCACCGACATCAAAGTCTCCGACGATGCGCGCTTCATCGTGAACATGAGCGTGTGGGAGACGGCGGAACATCTCGAGCAATTCGTGTGGAATACAGTGCACGCACGCGTGTACGAAAAGAAAGCGAATTGGTTCGAGGCGATGAAGACGCCCCACCTCGTCATGTGGTTCGTGGCCGCGGGTCACGAGCCGACGGTCGAGGAGGCGATGGCGCGGCTTGCGCACCTGACGGCGCACGGCGGATCGGCGCATGCGTTCGGCTGGGAGAGCCTGGCGAACGTGAAGCTGTGGAAAGACAAGCGTTGCGCCTGAGCGCTGATCACCACGGATTTTGGCTACGCAAGGTGCCGCGCTTCGTTGAAGCGCCCTTCGTGGCCTTCCTATCGGATTGCATGCGTTTTCGAAAAAGCCCAACGAAAAAGGGCGCCGCCGTTGCCGGCAGCGCCCTTCCAGACCCCCTCAGGTCCTTAAGCGACTTTCTCTTCCATCGGATCGCGCAGCACATAACCGCGGCCCCACACCGTTTCGATGTAGTGCTGGCCGGCGGCGGCCTGCAGCTTCTTGCGCAGTTTGCAGATGAAAACGTCGATGATCTTGAGTTCCGGCTCGTCCATCCCGCCGTAGAGGTGGTTCAGGAACATTTCCTTCGTGAGCGTCGTACCCTTACGCAGGGAGAGCAGCTCAAGCATTTGGTATTCTTTGCCCGTCAGGTGGACGCGCTGGCCGTCTACTTCAACGGTTTTCGTGTCGAGGTTGACGGTGAGCTTGCCGGTCTGGATGACCGACTGCGAGTGACCCTTCGAGCGGCGAACGACGGCGTGAACGCGCGCGATCAGTTCGTCCTTGTGGAAGGGCTTGGTCATGTAGTCGTCGGCGCCGAAGCCGAGGCCTTTGACCTTGTTTTCGACCTGCGTGGAGCCCGACAGAATCAGGATCGGGGTCGCGATCTTGTTGACGCGCAGCTGCTTTAAGACGTCGAAGCCCGACATGTCCGGAAGCTGAAGGTCGAGAATGATAATGTCGTAGTCGTACAGTTTGCCGAGGTCGACGCCTTCCTCGCCAAGGTCCGTCGTATAGACGTTGAAACCTTCGGACTTGAGCATCAACTCGATGCTCTGCGCCATGGCGCTATCGTCCTCGATCAAGAGAACTCGCATGCTGTTAAGTCTCCCCTCGCAACCGGGCTACAACCGGCGCCCTTGTTGGTTTGTTCACCAACGAATCTAGTCGGTAATGTTTAACAAAGCTTAATCGCGAGAGCTTGTTCGTAAACCGCAGGCGTAAAATTGTCCGGACCCTGACGTTTTCAAGCCACTCTCGTGAAGTTTAGGGCAACCTTAAGTCGCGTGAAGCCATAGTCGTCCGTGGTTTAGACGGACTTACTCATGCACGCGCTTATCTCTGCAGTGGCGGCGGCGCCCCGTTTCCGGAGTTACGGCCGGGTAACAGGCGTCCAAGGACTGCTCGTAGAAGTAGCAGGGACGGTTGACGCGCTCGCGATCGGGACTCGGCTCGCGATTGCGGGACCGCGCGGGTCGGATATCTCGGCCGAGGTTGTAGGGTTCCGGAACGGGCGCGCGCTGGCGATGCCGTTCGCCGACCTCAGCGGCGTGCGCATGGGCTGCAAAGCGTTTGTCGAAGCGGAAGTCGCCGAAGTCATGCCGTCGCGGCAGTGGCTCGGGCGCGTGATCAATGCGTTGGGCGAGCCTGTTGATGGATTGGGTGAGCTGGCGCACGGCACGAAGCCCTATCGCGTCCGCAATACGCCGCCGTCCGCGCATGCGCGGGCGCGTGTTGGGGCGAAGATGGATCTGGGCGTCAGGTCGCTGAACGCTTTTACGACGGCGTGTCGGGGGCAACGGCTCGGCATCTTTGCCGGATCGGGCGTCGGAAAGTCGGTGCTGTTGTCGATGATCGCGCGCTATACGGCCGCCGACGTCATCGTCATTGGGCTGGTCGGCGAGCGTGGGCGCGAGGTTCAGGAATTCTTGGTCGACGATCTGGGGCCGGAAGGTTTGGCCCGCAGCGTCGTTGTCGTGGCGACGTCCGATGAGAGCGCGCTGATGCGCCGTCAGGCTGCCTATATGACGCTGACCACGGCGGAGTATTTCCGCGATCAGGGTCTGCAGGTGCTTTGCCTGATGGACTCGGTCACGCGGTTTGCCATGGCGCAGCGCGAGATCGGATTGGCTGCGGGCGAGCCGCCGGCGTCGAAGGGTTATACGCCGTCGGTTTTCGCGGAGTTGCCGCGGCTGCTCGAGCGGGCGGGGCCTGGCGTGCGCGGGTCGGGGTCGATTACGGGTCTCTTCACGGTGCTGGTCGAAGGCGACGACCACAACGAGCCGGTCGCCGACGCCGTACGCGGTATTTTGGATGGGCATGTCGTTCTCGATCGCGCGATCGCGGAGCGCGGACGGTTTCCGGCGGTGAACGTGTTGCGCTCTCTCTCGCGCACGATGCCGGGATGCAATACGCGCGAGGAGCAAGCGGTCATCGACGAGACGCGCCGCGTGCTTGCGACCTACGACAACATGGCGGAGTTGATCCGTCTCGGCGCTTACAAGGCGGGATCCGACCCTGACGTCGATCGCGCCATCAAATTGTTTCCGAAGCTCGATGCGTTCCTGTCTCAGCGCAAGGACGAACGCGGCGATCTTCCATCGGGGTACGGGCAACTCGCACAGATTCTAAGCGGGGCATAAGGGTAGGGGTGAGACCATGAAATCGCGTGAGGCACTGATCAGACTCCACCGCTTTCGCGTGGACGAGGTTCGCAAGCGTTTGAAGTCGCTCGACGACATGCGGGCGGATCTGACGAAGAAGATGACCGACCTTGAGACGATGATGGCGGAAGAGCAGCGCCGGGCCGCGAACAGCGACCTGGGGCGGCTTGCCTATCCGTCGTTCGCGCGCTCGGTTCAGGCGCGGCGCGAGAATATCCAGCGCACCGTCGTCGAAGTCGAGCGTCAGGCGGCGACGGTGACGGAAGAACTGCAGAACGCGTATCGCGAGCTGAAGAAGCACGAGATCGCGGCGGA
>JAEUMM010000174.1 GCA_016792645.1 Alphaproteobacteria bacterium
AACGTGGCCGCGTCGGGCGGCTACTACGTGTCGCTCTCGGCCGACCAGATCTACGCGCACGAAACGACGATCACCGGTTCGATCGGCGTGCTGTCGGGCAAGATCGTGACGGCGGGCTCGTGGGCGCTGCTCGGCATCGACTTGAAGTCGCTGGGCGTCGGTAAGAACGCGCTGTTCGACGCTTCGACACAGTCGTTCACGCCGGAACAATGGGCGGCCTTCAACAAGGGTGTGGACCAGATCTACGAAGACTTCACGGCCAAGGTTGCGGCGGGCCGCAAGCTTCCGATCGAGAAGATTCGTGAGATCGCGAAGGGTCGCGTCTGGACGGGCGCCGACGCCAAGGCGCGCGGCCTGGTCGATCAGTTCGGCGGCTTCCGCGCCGCGCTCGAAAAGACCAAGGCTCTGGCCGGTTTGGCTCCGGATGCGGAAATCAACCTGAAATCCTATCCGGCGCCGAAGAATCCGTTCGAGGAAATCGCCGAAATGTTCGGCACCTCGGCACAAGTCGTCCGCACCATCGCCATGATGGGCGAGGTGATGGAAACGGAACCGACCGCAGGCTTCTTGAAGATGATGGCCGACGAATCGAAGGCGACCAAGGCCCCGCAAATGCGGATGCCGGAGCAAAAGGTCGAATAACGTCGACCCCAGTTCTCGAAAAGAAGGGCGCGAGCGGCAACGCTCGCGCCCTTCTTCTTTGTCAGGTTGGAAACCGCGCCCCGACTGGCTAGAAGAGCCGATGGACGAATCCGAACGCCGCAAGCACACGATCGAAGCCGGTCAGACCGATCTGACACGCTGGTCCGACCCCAAACAGCTCGAGCCCGCGTGGGAAGCGCGCGCGGTGATGACGGCCGACTTCATCGCCGCCGGCACACGGGTCATCGACATCGGCTGTGGCGCCATGAAGCTGGAGCGGCACCTGCCGTTCGGCGCGAAGTATCAACCGTGCGACGTTGTCGCGCGCGACGCGCGCACCATCGTTGTCGATCTGAACACGCAAGCCTTGCCTGTCGAAGCGGTCAAAGCGGCCGATCTCGTGGTCATGCTGGGCGTCTGGGAATACATCTATAAGCCCGGCGACCTGTTCAAAGCCTTCGCCGCGACGGCCAAGCCCATCCTGTGCAGCTACTGCGATGCCAGTCTGACGGGCAACGTCGATCGCCGCCGAACGCTGGGTTGGGTCAACGATTTCACGCTCGATCAGTTCATCAGCCTCGCGCGCGAGAACGGCTATCACGCAACGCTCGTCAAGCAGATCGACGCGCTACAATACCTCATGCGCCTGGAACCGGCCGCGCCGTCGCGTACGCCAAACCGCAAGCGTGTCCACGTCATCTCGTATAACAACGTCGGCAATTTCGGCGATCGTCTGGGCTATCACCTGCTGAACGACGTCCTGCCGCCGCAGGCGGAGCTGACGTGGGGCACGCTGCGGCCCTGGACGCCCGTTCCCGCCGGCATTGACCTTCTCGTCGTCGGCATCGGCAACAGCCTCTTCGGCGACCTTATCGACGATCAGCTTCAAGCGGCGGTCGCCGGCGCAAAGGCCTCGATCGGCATCTTCGGAACGCAGTACCGCACCAAACTGCCGGCCGACAGGCTCGCGCGCCTGATCGACGGCCTGACCCATTGGTACGCGCGCTACGAGGAAGACGTGCTGCTCTACGGCCGGGGCCGAACGAATGTCTCGCACCTTGGCGACTGGCTGATCAACGCGTTCCCGCTCGCGGTCCCGTCGGTCGATCAGCCGCTGCAGATCGGCGGCGGCATCCTGCGCGAGCTGCCGATGGACCGCACGATTCAGCACATCCAGCGCCATTCGCGCGTCCATTCGGAACGTCTGCACCCGCTGCTATGCGCGCTGACAAGCGCAAGCCAAGTCGCCTATGTCGAACAGCGTGAGATGGGCGACCGGACGTTCGCTTCCGGCAAATTCCGCTCGATGCTGCTCGACATTTTCGGCCAGACCTTTCCGGAGACGTTGTTCTGGAAAGTCGATCGCGACCGCGTCGCCGCCTACAAGGCAAAGGTTCGCGCCAACACCGACGCGATGCGCGAACATCTGGCGAAACTACTGGCCTGATCGTTTACGCGCCGCCATCTCGGCAAGCGCCGCTTTGACCTCGGCGAACACCGGCGCCCAATCGCCGAGCGTCTTCTGGCGGAACAAGCGCGCGGTCGGATACCACGGACTTTCGCTGCGGTTCTCAAGCCACCGCCAATCCGAAACGGCCGACAGCAGCAGCCAAACAGGTTTGCCCATGGCGCCCGCCAGATGCGCGACAGACGTGTCGACCGTGACGACCACATCGAGTTCCGACACCAGGGCCGCCGTCTCCGCAAAATCGGTAAGCTGCGTCCGATAGTCGACGATCGGAACGCTTGCAAAAGCCGCCTGATCGGACGGACGCAGATCACGCTGCGTGTTGACGAACGAGACGCCGGGCACGTCCATAATGGCGCGCAGCTTTTCGAACGCGATCGACCGCGTCCAATCGTTCGCGTATTGCGGATTTCCCGACCACGCGAGCCCGACGCGCAAACCGGGCAGTGCGCTGATGCGGGAGCGCCACGTTTCGACGTTGAACATCAGGGGCGAAAGATAAGGCCCCTGAACCGGCAATGTCTCAAGGGTGAGACCCAGCTGGCGCGGCGCCGACATCAGCGGACAAGTGAAGTCGAAGTCTGGCGCCGGTCCCTGCGGCGGCACGACCTCAATCTGCGGCCCCAACGTCGAGAGCAAACGCAAAAGCGCAGGGTAGGTCGCCAGCACGACCCTGGCGCCCCTGTCGGCAAACATCCGCGCGAAGCGAGCGAACATAATGATGTCGCCCATCCCTTGCTCGCTGTAGAGCAAGAGGGTCTTGCCCGTCACATCCTGCCCGGGCGCAAGCTCCGGCTGCGTGAAGCGCGGCAGCGGAACAAACGGCCGCTCGCCGCGCCGCCGCCACTCATAGGCCTCAAACCCTTCCGCATACCGCCCAAGCGAGAGCAGCGGAAAGGCCCGATGGAAGTTCGAGATCGCCGATGAGGGCTGCTTGGCCACCGCCTTGTCGAAGCTCTGCAGAGCCTCGCCAAACCGGCGCATGGCGACAAGCACCGCGCCCTTCGCGTTCAGGACATCGACATTGTCCGGATCTCGGTCAAGACTCGCGTCGTACTTCTCAACCGCTTCCGCGCCGCGTCCCAACGCCAGCAACGCGGTGCCCATATTCTGGAAGGCATCTGGATTGTTCGGGTTGAGTTCCAGCGAACGCTCGAAACTGCGCAACGCCTCTTCCGGCCGCCCCATCTCGTCCAGCAAGACGCCGCGGTTGTTGTGCATATTCCAGTTCGCGGGTTCGCTGGCGAGCGCTCGCTCACAATCGGCAAGCGCCTCGTGGTGGCGGCTCAGTTCGCGATTGATCGAAGCCCGCAGCGTCAGTGCGTCGGTGTTGTTCGGCTCGTATTTCAAAGCGGTATCGAGATCGTAGAGCGCCGCCGCCAAATTGCCCAGGCCGCGCGCCGCGCGCGCCCGTCCGATGTAGGCGCCCGCGTGCTCCGGCCGCAGAGGCGCCGCGTGATTGTAGGCTTCGATCGCCGCCTGATAGTTGCCGGTCTCGATATGCGCGGCCGCCATCCCGACGATCGCATCCCACTCGGTTGGATCCAACGCCAGCGCGCGACCATAGCTGGACAGCGCCGCCGCAATCTGGCCCTGCGCGCGAAGAGCCTCGCCACGCAGCGTCCAACCCGGCGCAAAATTGGGGTCGACGTCCAGCGCGACATCGATGGCGTCGACGGCGTCGGCGTGGCGCCCCGCGACGAACAAGCCTTGCGCCCGCGCCCGCTGCGCTGTCGGGTTCGAAGGATCGAGTCGTTCGGCCGCCTCAAGACTCTTGAGCCCTTCCACTTCCCGCCCCAACTGCTGCAGCGCAATACCCTTATTGCTGAGCGCGGACGTCGACTCCGGTTTCAACCGAAGTGCCGCCTCGAAATCCGCAAGGGCAAGCTGCGGCTCGCGCAGTGCGAGATACGCGAGACCGCGATCGTTGAGCGCGATGTGATCGGCCGGCGCCGTTTGCAGAACCTGTGTAAAGTGCTCGACCGCCTCGCCGTAGCTGCGCAGCTCAAGCAGAACCGACGCCAGCAGCCGGCGGCCCGGCACGCTCTCCGGACGCAAGGCGATAGCCTTTCGAAGCGCATCTGCGGCTTCGGGCAGGCGCCCGAGGCGCTTTAACGCGTTGCCGTAGTTCAATTGTGCGCCCGGATGTTGCGGGCTCATATGCGTGGCGCGCCGCAAGACGTCGGCAGCGCCCGCGAAATCCTGCCGCTGCGCAAACGCGACGCCGAGCAGGTTCAGCGCGTCGCTGTTGCCGGGCTCCTTTGCGATGACGCTGTTCAGGATGGTCGCAGCTTCATCGGCGGCGCCGCGCTGCAAAAGCTCGGCGGCGCGTTGGATGGATTCGCGTGTTGGATCGGGGCGTTGGGACATCGATGTCAGCGGCGTACGAGTTTACTTTGCGTCATGCACATAGCATCCGGCCAATTGGTCGTGCAGCATCTGCCCCCGCTTGGACCACAACGCCATGGCCACGCCGATAACGGTCGCGACCGAAGCGATCTTGGCGAGGTTGCGGATGGCCGCGCGGCCAAGATCGACGCTTTCGCCGCTCGTGGCCGAGACGCGCAGACCCATCACAAGCTTGCCGACCGACGCGCCGCGCAACACCAGCCCCTCGCAGAGGATCGCGATGAAGAAGAAGAGCACGGCGGCCGAAATGGAAAAAGGCGGCCGGGGCAGGTCACTGCGCCGCTGACGATCGAGCGGCGTTTCAGTGCTGGACCGCGACACGGCCTTGACGCCGGCGCGTCCGGTCTCCTGCCGCTTTTCCTCGACGTCGACGCGACGGAAGGTTTGACGCAAGACGCCGAAATAGCTGCGCTCGACGATGGACCGCGTCGACGTTCGCTCCACACCGCCGCTGACTTCGATCGACGGCATGTCCGTCGAAACGACACGCTCCGAGGCCAGCAGGGTGAACGGCGCGTCGATCGCAACGATGGGGCCGATCGGCCCGTCCAGCGCGACGATGAGGGCAAAGAGCGCGACACAGGCGACGATCGCATCGATGACCGTCGCCGCGAACCGCAGCGGCAGCAGGGCAGGCGCCTTGGCGCCCGCCTTCGCAGCGCTTGCCTCGCCGAACCCCGCACCGATCGGCAAGGACGGGGCCGCGTCGTGCGCCACAACGAACACCGGCACCTGGTCGGAAATATTCTTGACCTGCTGGTGCCCCATGAAACTGAAGCCCAGCGCCAACTTGTTCTTCACCTGATCATGCACGGATCCCGAGATCAGGATCCCGCCGGGCGTCGCCAGTCCCTGAAGCCGCGCGGCGATGTTCACGCCCTCGCCGAAGATGTCGTGCTCGTCGAGCATCACGTCGCCGAGATTGATGCCGATGCGGAATTTCATCCGCTGCGATTCCGGCACGTTGTCGTTCTGCGCCTTCAACTCGCGCTGGATCTCGACGGCGCATTGCACGGATTCGACCACGCTGCTGAAATCGGCCAGCACCGCATCGCCCGACCAACTGACGACGCGGCCATGGTGACGTTCGATGAACGCCTGCATCAACTCGCGGCATTCCTTAAGCCGCTTGAGCGTCCCGTGTTCGTCCGCGCCCATAAGACGGCTATAGCCGACGACGTCCGCGCAGAAGATCGTCGTGAGCTTGCGTTTGACCTTATGCACCAAGGGTATAATCGCGGACGGAAGTGAACGGGTCTTCGTTATAGCCCGCCCCACGGCGGGATTGCACGCCTGCCCCAAACGGCGGGTATCGGCCGAGGCCTGCGACAGAAGGCGCTTTTCCAAAGAAAAACGGCGGTCCCCGTAGGAACCGCCGCGATTTTTGGGACGTGTGGCGGCTTAGAACCGCGTCGTCATGCTCACGAACACTTCGCGTCCGAACGCGTCGTAGACGACCGGGTAGGTGTTCGCGTTGCCGAACGGCGGCGCCGAGATGCCGAAGACCTGCGAGTCCGTGACCGGCGGATCTTCGTCGGTCAGGTTCTTGATACCCGCGACCAGACGGATGTTGTCGGACATCGACCAGTCGACCGACACGTCGAAGTAGTCGAAAGACGGCAGCGTTCCGTCGATCTCGTTGCCCAGCGGCCCGTTGAACGGATAGCCGAACACCGTGCTCGACGTCTGGTTCACGTCCAAGTCTACGGCGTCGACATAGCGCCAAGCCACCGAGAAGCTGAGGTCCCAAGGCGGCGTCCAGGTGCCGCGCAGGCGATGCTTCCATTCCGGCGTCGGATTGCCGCAAACGAGACCGTAGAGACCGACGCAGTCGAACGCATCGAAGCCCGGGCCATAGCTGGTCTCGAGGCTTTCGAGCCACGAGCCCATGAATTGGACCCCGAACGCGCCGCCGGCCTCGCTGATGTCGAAGCGATAGTTGGCTTCGACGTCGATGCCGCTCGCCGTCTGCGTGCCCGAGTTCCGCGTCAAACCATCGACGCCGACGCCCAACGTGGTGCTGTTGAAGATCGCGCCCGATACCGGATCGCGATTGATGAGAGAGCACGAGAACGCGTTGCCGGTCTGGGCGCAGTTGCCCAAGATCGCTGTCTGCGAGATGATCGTGATCTGATCTTCGATCTCGATATCGTAGTAGTCGACCGAAGCGGTGAAGCCCTTCAGGAAGGTCGGCGTCAACACCGCACCGAACGACACTGTGTCCGAAGTTTCCGGCTTCAAGTCCGGGTTGCCCGAGAACCGGCCCGAGCACTGCGCGGCAGGGCACTGGAACGCGGGCGAGGCAGTGAACAGGGCATACTGCGCCGCTGTCAGGCCGGTGTTCGCGCACTGCGCGGCGTTATAGACCGCAGGGCCGCTGCTGCTGGTGAGCGAGCACGGATCGGTGCCGCCGAACAGGCCTTGCGCCGCCGGCGTGAACAACTCGATCACGTTTGGCGCACGCACGGCGCGCTGGAACGAACCGCGGAAGCGCAGATCGTCCGTCGGCATGTACGAACCGGCGTACTTGTAGGTATGCGTGATGCCGGCGTTGTCGTAGTCCGACAAACGGTAGCCGCCGTTGATTTCAAGGAGCTTCGCCCACGAAGCATCCTGAACCAGCGGCACCTGAACCTCGCCGAACACTTCCCAAACGTCGTAGTGACCGTTGACGTTCGGCGTCGCACCGCCTTGACCCAAAAGGTCGCCCGAGGTGAACACGTCGTCCGAAACATGCTTAAGGCTCGTGAAGCGATACTCGCCACCGACCGCCGCAGTTATCGAATCGGTCGCCCACGGGATGGTGGCGCCGAGTTCGCCATTCATCGACGCGTTCACGATCTGCTCTTCGGTTGTCGTCTGCTGGATGCCGGTCGCGCTCGTATATGCGATCGAGTCGCCCGACAGCTCGCCAAAGCTGAAGATATTGGCGGGCACGCATGACGTGTCCGAGCCGTCCAACACCGACGTACAAACTGGCTGACCGAACGTCGGCGAACCGACGCGATCGTCAATAGCGACCAGAAGGGCGCGTTGCGCGCGCGTACGCGAAACGTCGTTCAGATAGGCGCGCGGTGTCGTCGTCGTGCCGTACTGCGCATAGACGTCGTAGTCCCACGTCTCCCACGCGTCGATCGTGCCGCGCGCGCCGCCGACAATGCGATAGGACGTCGAGCGGAAGTCGTCCTGACGGCCCAGATTGGTTTCGACGAAGCGGCGGCCAATATCGACCGTCGCTGTGCCTGTCGAGCCAAGCGGCGAGGACAGCTGATTGCCGCAAAGTGCGTTGAACGGTGTGACGTTCCCACCGGCTTCAACCGCGCCCGTCTGCAGGAAGGGGTTGTCGCAGTTGACGGCGAAGTTGCCGCCGACCGGACCCGAACCCGCAAAATAGCCTGACGCGGCGATCTGCGCGACCGTGCGGTCGTCCATAAACGACGCCTCGGTGTATACGTCGAGGTCGTCGGCCAGTTGGTAGTGCCCCTGGAAACCCAGCAAATAGCGGTCGTCCGGACGCTGAAGATAGTTCGTCGGGTTGAAGTTGAACGTATCGACCGAGGCATCGAACGGACGCATCGTGCCTGGAACGCCAGAGTTGGCGGTGAAGCGGACGGGCGTCGCGTCATCACGACTGGTGAAGCGCCCCGTCGGCCCGTTCGACGAACCCAAGCAGAAATGCGATTGCGTGCTGACGTCCGTGCCGATCGCGCAAGCCGAGTAGTCGCGTTCCGACTGCAGAACCGCTTCTGCGGTGCGGTACTGGACATACGCGGTAACGTTACCGAGACCATCCGAAGAATTGGCGCCCATGACGCCCCAAAGCGTGACGATACGCCCGTCGTTCACGTGGCTGTCTGCGTTCGTGAAGTTCGAGTCGGTCACGATCTGACGCAGACCATTGTCGTCGTTATCGTGATCGTTGATCTCGTAGAAACCGCCGAATTCGACGCCCTCGAAATTCTTCCGATAGATGAAGTTCACGACGCCGGCGACGGCGTCCGCGCCGTACACCGCCGATGCGCCGCCCGTCAGCACTTCGACGCGATCGATCATCGCGACCGGAATGGTGTTCAAGTCGGCAGTCGGCGCCGCAATGTTCGCGGGCTGCATGCGCCGGCCGTTGATGAGCACCAGCGTGCGCTTCGGACCAAGACCGCGCAGGTCGAGCGTCGCGGTGCCAGACGAACCGTTCGCGACTTCCGCGCCCTGGTTGGCGCTCACCTGAGGCATCTCGTTCAACAACGTCTCAACCGACGTCGTGCCGTTCACCTTCACGTCGGTGCTGGTGATCGTCGAAACCGGCGAGGCCGACGTCAGTCCCTTTTGAGGAATGCGCGAACCGGTGACGGTGACGCGCTCGACCGGCGCTGCTGCGGGCGCCGGATCCTGCGCTGAAGCGGGCGAAACGCCGACCGCCGCCGCGATCGCGGCGCTGGCCATCAATGCGGATTTGAAAGTCTTCAGATTCGAAATGTTCGACACGGCTGATGCCCCCTGTGCTGGCGCCCGCTAGAGAAGTGAAGCCAGCCGCGGGTTCGCTCGCCCGTGGCTGGAGTGGTTGATCGGACACACATGGCTGATGAGGAGGTGGTCGACGGCGGCCCGGCCTCTGCTCGAAAGCGAGGCTGATCGACGTTGAAATTCCCCCTGCAAGCTAGAACAATTCACGAACGAACCACTCCGCCAACCATCAATCAGTTGCGACACAGCAACCGATGAGCGCAAAGGCTTGCGCCCTCACACCATATGTATCGAATCATCCCTCTCTTGCCGGATTACCGTGCAAACCAGAGTTGCGTCTACTCTTTCGGGGTACCGCAAAGGAATCGAGAGACAGTTTGTGGCACATTTACATCAAGATTACGGGGTGTACGGATAAAGATGGCGCGCGAAGAAATCGGGCGAACCGATTGAGCTGTGAAGCAATTTGATGCTGCGCAACGCGCGTGCTTGCGTGGTGCGCCCAAACTTGCGAAGCGGATGTGGACTGGAGCGGCGAACGAAGCGTGTTTCCTGGAGCGAGCAATTCGATCAACGCACTGATGGAGTCTGCGCGCCGCGCCGCGCGCGCGGGCCGCGTCGACGAAGCCGCGCGCGCGTGGGAGCAGGTGCGAGCCGCCGCCCCCGACAACACCGAAGCGCTGTTCTTTTTCGGCCAGCGCGCCTTGGCGCAAGGCGATCCGAGGGCGGCGGTGCAATGGCTCTCGCGCGCGACGCAGCTGGCCCCGAAGGAGGCGCTGATACCGCTCGCGCTGGCGAACGCTCAGCGCGCGCTGGGCGACGACCAGGGTGAAATGGCGGCCCTTGAGGCCGCGCTGAAGGCCGACCCGTACTGCTATCCGGCCTTGCTGGGAAAGGCGGCGCTGCTGGAAAAGGCCGGGATGAAGCGCAACGCCGCTCGCATCTACGCGGATGCGCTGAAAATCATCCCGGTCTCGGCGGAAGATCGGCTCTCGCCGGACCTGCGGAACCTGGTTCAACGGGCGCGCGCCGCCGTCGACGACAACGCTGGCGCGCTCGATGCGTTCATCGAAACCAAACTCGGCCGCATTCGCGAAGCCCATCGCGACGCACGCTTCGACCGCTTCAACGAATCGAAGGATGCTCTGACGGGCCGGAAGAAGATCTACACGCAGCAGCCGGTGATGCTGCACTTCCCGCGCCTGCCTGCGATTCAGTTCTATGACGAGGCCGAGTTCCCTTGGCTGCCCGACTTGGAGGCCGGCACCGACGTCGTCGCCGCCGAGCTTCAAAGCGTACTCAACACCCGCTCGGGCGACTTCCGTCCCTATCTGAACCATCCCGACGGCGTGCCGCTGAACGAGACGGCCAGCCTCAACCGTTCGGCCGATTGGAGCGCCTACTTCCTTTGGGATGACGGCGTGCGCGTCAACGACCACTGCGAGCAGTGCCCGCAAACGGCGGCGCTGCTCGAGCGAATGCCGCTCGCCGACGTGCCTGGCTTCGCGCCTGCCGCGTTCTTTTCGACGTTGAAGCCCCGCGCGCGCATCCCACAGCACACCGGCGTCACCAACATCCGTCTGATCGTCCACCTCGGCCTGATCATTCCCGGCGGCGCGAAATTCCGCGTCGGCAACGAGTGGCGCGACTGGCAGCGCGGCAAGGCCTGGATCTTCGACGACACGATCGATCATGAGGCACGCAACGACAGCGACGAGCTGCGCGCCATCCTCATCTTCGATATCTGGAATCCGTACCTAAGCACGGCCGAACGCGAACTTGCCTGCGCGCTCCTGGCCGCCCAACGCGAGTACTATAAGGGCGATGTCGCAACCGCGTGACGCCACGCTGAGACCACATTCGGCGGCGGTCTACGCCTCCGCCCTCGCCGAAGCCGTGCGCCTGCACATGGCGGGTGAATTCAAACGCGCGCGCGTGATCTACGAAGATCTCGTGCGCCGTCACCCGAACGAGCCGCAACCGCGGCTGCGGCTGACGGAACTCGACCTCCGCGACGGCCGCCTCGTCACCGCGCGTCGTCAACTGGAGGATCTTGCGCGCCAACATCCGGCGATGCCCGAGCCCCGCACGGCGCTTGCAGGCGTGGCGGAAGAGTTGGGCGATACCGCAACCGCGATCGACATCTACCGCAAGGATGTGGAAGTCGCGCCAAACGACGGACAGGCAGCGCTGCGACTGGCCTCCGTGCTTCGCATCGCAGGCCGTATGGCGGAGTCCGCGCAGGTGTTCCGCAGCGTTGTCACGAAATGGCCTAATGTTTCCGGCGGCTATGTTGGATTGACGGCCGTCGATCCCGCCTTGATCGAGGACGCGGACATCGAGCGGATGCGCGCGCTCGTCGACGGTTCGACGCTGATGGAGCAGGAACGCTCGCAAATGCTGTTCGCGCTGGGAGACGTGTTGGACAAACGCCGTCAGCACGACGCCGCCTTCCATGCCTATGCAGCCGCAAACGCACAGCACGTCAAGAATCTCGGCTCGCCGGTTCGCGACATGAACACGCAGTTTCTGCCGGCGAAACAGACAGCCTCGGCCGCGTCGGTCGAAGCGGCCGAGGCGTCGCAAAGCGAGTTCATAAGGGGCATGCGTGAAATCTACACGCCCGCTTATATCAACCATTTCTCGGGGACGGGTCACAACTCGGTTGCGCCGATCTTCGTTGTTGGCATGCCCCGTTCCGGGTCGACGCTGTTGGAGCAGATTCTGGCTAGTCACCCCAAGGTCGAGGGTCTCGGCGAGACGGTCTCCTATAGCAACGCATTTCGTCAGGAGATGCCCGCAACGCGGGCGCAGATGACGCAAGAATTTCAGCGCATGTTTTTCGCCCGAGTTGGCGACGCCTATCAGAACGCCTTGAAGGAGCTCGGGTGGAGCGGCCGGGACCGTGTCCTGGACAAGATGTTGGGCAACTACGCGTACATCGGCGCAATCCATCTCACGTTCCCGAACGCCGCGATCGTACACAGCATGCGCGATCCAGTTGATACGTGCTTTTCCTGCTTCCGCCATTCGTTTAGGAACCGCAACGAGACGACGTACGATCTCGCCGCGATGGGCCGCAACTATGTGCTCTATCGCGGGCTCATGGACCACTGGGATCAGTTGTTGCCGGGTCGCGTGATCCACGTTCAGCACGAAGACCTGCTTGAGGATCCCGAAAATCAGATCCGCCGCTTGGTCGCGGCGTGCGGGCTCGAGTGGGACGACGCCTGCCTGCGCTTCCACGAAAACACGCGCGCCGTGCGCACCTCCAGCGCTTCGCAAGTCCGCCGTCCGTTGTTCAAAACCTCCGTCGCGCGCTGGAAACCATACGAACGTTATCTGACCCCGCTGTTTGAGGCGCTCGGCCCCTATGCGCCGGACGGCTGGCGCGAACGCGGCCGGGACTGATAGCGTTGCGCTAAGCGCTGATATGCAGGAGTGAATCCGACGTGCTTCTCGAAATCAAAGGCCTGCTGACAGCGCCCGAAGTCGAGCGCCTGCAAACGCTGGGTCGCGAATTGCGCTTCGTCGACGGGCGCGCTTCGAACCCTGCAAACGTCACCAAGAACAATCTTCAGGCCGATCACGCCGACCCGAAATACGCAGAGTCGACTCAAATCGTGAACGTCGCGCTCGCTCGCTCGCGCGAGTTCGTCGATTTCGCGATGCCCAAACGCGTCGCGCCGCCGCTCTTGTGCCGCTACGAGCCCGGCATGAAATATGGAGCGCACGCGGACGCCGCTTATATCCAGCTTACGGGCGGCCGTTTGCGCTCCGACGTGTCGTGCACCGTCTTTGTGAACGATCCGGACACGTACGAAGGCGGCGAGCTTTCAGTAATGGTCGGCAATCGCCCAATGACCTTCAAAGGCGCGCCCGGGGATGCGATCGCTTATCCCTCGACGACGCTCCACGAGGTCGTGCCCGTCCGCTCCGGCCAGCGCCTGGTCTCGATCACGTTCGTCGAGAGCTACATCGCCGACCCGCATCAGCGCACGACGGTGTACGAATTGAACGAGATCGCGGCCCTCGAAGGCCTCACGATGAAGTGGGAAAACCGCGTGCGGCTCGACGTCGTGCGGCAAAACCTGATGCGCATGTGGGCGAAATAGCGGTTTAGGTGTTGGCCTGCATCACGGCGGCGGCCGAAGTGTTTATTCGCGCGACGCTGTCCAGCCACTCAAGACCTTTGCGAATCTCCACGCTATGCAAGCGCCGCGCCTCGCTCAAAATTTGCTGGCGAAGTTCGGGCGTGTAGGCGTGCTCGGGCGCCTTGGCATAGCGCGTCAGCGCCGGGCTACGCGCCACCGTCGACAAGTACCGGTCGTCCGCCGTCAAACCGAAATGCGTGGCGATCCGCGCCATGCTGCCGGCGACGTCCGCAAGAATGGCATCGAAATCTTCTCGAATGACACGGCCGGCGAAGCGCTGCTGCGCGTCGTATTGTGTTGCCGTTTCGGTCAGCCAACTCATCGCCGCGAGTTCGCCCGGCGACAAGGCATGAATCGGTGTCGGCCGCTCGAGCGACAACGTCCGGATCAGCCGGCGCATGCGTTCCGCCGCGTGCCCGCGCAGGTCGGACACCGAGTTCTGACCCGCAAGCAACGTCGCCAGATACGGTTCGGGCCGAAGGTTGAGACAGATCGCCCGCGCGTCGTCTCGCTTTGCAAGCAACGGTCCCGCAACACGCCCCGCGCTGCTCGTCGCCTTTAAGACGACGGCGCGGGAATCGCCATAGCCGCGTCGCCACAACGTCAAGAACAACTCGAGTAGTGCATCGAAGTGCGCTTCGCTCAACAGCGAATCCGGTTTGCCCAATGCATCATGCGCATTGGCCAGCACGCGAAGGGGCAGCGGCTCGCGCAACGGCAGCACGGCGCCGGTTTCGTCCAACAGCCGGCTGACAAGCGTGGAGCCGACATGTCCCGTATGAAAGACGAAGTGCATCGGCCGCATGTTCTGCACGGCGCGCGCGGCGGCAGCGACCCGTGCGATGGGTATCCAAACGCCGCGCACCTTGGGCGTCAGGATCCGGTCGTCGAGAAAACTCGCGGCGCGATAGGCCGCCGCATCGAATTGAACGAGCAGCATCGCCTGATGGATCAAGTCGATGCCTTGCGGGTAGACGTCGGGCGAGCTCGGCAATCGCGACAGAAAGTCGGCCGTAACCGCCGCGATCTGATCGTTCGACATCAATACTGTCCGGACGCGAGCGTATCCGGAACCACGTCGCCCGGCACAACATCGAACGCGACGGTCAACCGGTCGTCTGACGACTGGAACGGCACAGTCCCGTGCCAGAAATAAGATGGGAACAGCACGAGTTGACCGACCACGGGTTTGACGAAGTGCTCCGGCCGGTCGGCGCCGCCTAACTCCATATGCGACTCACCGAACTTCAGCCATCCTTGCCGCTGTTCTTGGTCGTCCAACGCGTCCGGCAGGCTGACGTAGTAAGCCGAACTGATCCAGCCCATGGAATGAACGTGATTGGTGTGAAAGCCGCTTGAGCGCAGCTTGCACGACCACGAATGCGTAAAGCTGAAAGTGTCCTGCCGCCGCGACAGCAACGGGTGTTGGGCCTCGAACGGCATCTCGCGGATGTACGTCTCGACTGCCTCGGCGATTGCCTCCCGCGCTTGTTCGATCAGCTTCGACTTCCGCGTGAAGAGCAGGCCCGGCGTTTGTGTCCCGCCGCGCAGTGTTTGCTCCAACGGTTCGGAGGTCATCGTATGAAGCTTGAGCAATTCCTCGCTCAGCGCTGCATTGAATGATGCCGCATCCGCATACCCGGCCGGCAGCTTCAGGCGAAACGCGCGCGCGAATGACGGAATATCGACAAGCGTGTGATAGCGGCTGTCGCCCAGTTCTCTATAGGCGACGCACATCCCGCCAAGCGCCAATTGATCGAACGGATTGACGCGCCGCGCGGCCTCGAATTGCTCAAGCGATTGCTTGGCGTGCTTGCCTTTCAACAGCGCATAGCCGAACTCGTTGCGATAGGCGCTGGTACTAGGCTCGGCCTTGACGGCGGCGTCGAACGCTTCGAACGCTTCCTCATGCCGGCCGCGACGCGACAATAGGCGGCCGTAGAGCGCGCTTACATCCGCCCGGTTGGGCGCGATGGCCAATGCGCGCTTCAGCAGTGGCTCCGCGTTCTGCGGATCGTTGCGTTGCAGACGAAGTTGCGCCTCGACGAACAGAAGGTTCGCGTCATCGCCCTGCCGCTCGCGTGCAAAGGCGAAGGACTTCAGAAACGTATCCGGCCGGTTCGCCATCCAGGCTAAGCGGTTGAGTTCGTCGTGAACGATAGGATTCGACGGCTGCAATTCCATGGCGCGCCAATAGGCGGAAAGCGCTTCATCGAGCCGGTTGGCGCCCCGCAGATTATTGGCGAGCGAGCGCACGGCCTCGAAACTTCCGGGCTTGAGCGTGGCCGCTTCCGCGAGATCTGCGGCGGCTTCGTCGAACCGTTCGAGCCCGGAAAGCGTCAGGCCGCGATAATAGCGCGCCTCGAAAGACTGAGGACTGTCGGCAATCACGCGGTCGAGTTCGATCAAGGCCTCCTCGAGCCGCCCTTGCTCGCGCAAGATGACGCCGATACGCGTGCGCGCCTGACCGTAATCCGGCTTGAGCGCCACCGAGCGCCGGTGCATCACCAGCGCCTCGTCAAACTGGTTCAAGTCCTCTAGGCAGATACCGAGGTTGTAGAGCGCTTCCGCATAACTCGGATTGAGGTCGACCGCCTTCCGGTAGACGGAAACCGCATCGGCGAAGCGCTCGCCGGCGCGCAAGACGTTGCCGAGATTGTTGTAGAGCACCGCTTCGCGCGGCATGCCGACGATCGCGCGCCGCAACAGGCTCTCGGCCTCGGTCAGCGCGCCACGCCCCTTGAGCAGCAGGGCCAGCCGATGGAGTAGGACAGGCTGTCCCGGATACGACGCCAAGAGCCCGCGATAAAGCCCCTCGGCCTCGCTGACGCGCCCATCGCGTTCGAACGCCTGCGCCTGTTCGAAGGTTTTGGCCGGATCGGCGGTTGTACTGTCTTGCACGGGACGGGTACTTGAGCGGGTTGGACTTGGAGCTTGTACGGGGCGAACCCGTTTCCCCCGACGGGTGTAGTTGAAACAAATCAGACCCCAAAAGCAATGCGGCGGCCCAAAGGGCCGCCGCAGCTTGGTTTCCTTGGACGTCCGCTCTTAGAAGCGGCTCGTCATGCTCAAGAACACTTCGCGACCCAGCGCATCGTAGTACGTCGGGTAGGTGTTCGCGTTGAACGGACCACCGCCGAACTGGTCGACGCCACCGTGAACGATCGGCGGATCGTTGTCCGTCAGGTTGTTGACGCCAGCGCGCATTTCGATGTTGTCCGAGAACGTCCAACCCAGCGCGAGGTCGAAGTAGTCGTACGACGAGATCGTGCCCTGAACCGCGTCGCCCGGCGGCAGCAAGTCGACGCTCGAGATGTAGCGCCACTGCAGCGACAGCTCGACGTCCCACGGGGTCGTCCAAGTGCCGCGCATCTTGTGGCGCCACTCGGCCGTCGGCAGACCGCATTCGCGGGCATAGAAGCCTGCGCATTCGATCGGAGCGCCGCCGGGAACCGGAACGATCTCGTAAGAGTCCGTGTGCGTTCCGACGAAGTTCAACATCATGCCGCCGTTCTCGCCCAGCCAGATGTCGGCCAGATCGAACCGGTACGAAGCGTCAACGTCGATACCGGTGGTCGCGAGCGAACCGGTGTTGATGTTGCGTTGGTCGACGTTACCCGAACCGAACAACACGCCGAGGCCCGGCGCGCGGTTGATGAGACCGCAGAAGAACGGATTGTTGTTCTCGGCGCACTCCGTGATGATCGTACCGGACGGGATCGTCCCGATGCGTTGATCGACCATGATGTCGAAGTAGTCGACCGCTACCGACAGACCCTTGAAGAACGTCGGTGTGAAGACTGCACCGAGCGAGATCGTGTCGGATTCTTCAGGCTTCAGAGACGTGTTGCCGCCGAACAAGCCGCCGCACTGGTCGGCGGGGCATTGGAACAGACCGCCCGGGGCCGAGAGCGTGGCGTACTGCGCCGCATTCAAACCGGTGTTGGCGCACTGCGCGGCATTGTAGACGGCGGGTCCACCCGTCGTCGATGCGCAGGGATCGTTACCACCGACCAGGCCACGCGTTTGCGGCGTGAACAGTTCGACCAGGTTCGGTGCCCGGACCGCGCGTTGGAACGTACCGCGGAAGCGGACATCCTCCGTCGGAGCCCACGAACCGCCGTACTTGTAGGTGTGCGTGATACCAACCGAGTCGTAGTCCGAAATACGGTAGCCCGCGTTGATTTCGAGCAGCTTGGCCCACGGCGCGTCTTCCACCAGAGGAATTTGGATTTCCCCGAAGGCTTCCCACACGTCGTAGTGACCGCCAACCGACGGCGTGGGGCCACCCTGGCCGGCGAGGTCGCCGGACGAGAAGGCCAAGTCCACGTCGTGTTGCAGTTCTTCGAGGCGGTATTCGCCGCCGACCGCTAGAGCGATTTCCGTCTCTGCCCACGGACTTGCCAGGCCAGAACTGCCGTTCAGAGCGGCGCTGACCACGGTTTCTTCCGTCCGGCCGCGCTGGAAGCCCGGCGTCGACAGGTAGTTGACCGCAGCCGGCGTCAAGGCGCCCAGCGTGAACACGTTGGCGGGTACGCAGTTCGGGTCCGTGCCGTCGAGAACCGACTTACAGATCGGTGCGTCGTCGGCGTTGCCGAGGATGCCGTCAGGTCCGTTGTTGACGACCTGCAAAGCGCGATTGATGCGCGTGAGCGACATATCGTTGAAGTACGTTTCCGCGAGCTGCGTCGTGCCGTACTGCGCGTAGATGTCGTATTCCCAATCGTAGTCGAGTTCGCCCTTGAAGCCCAACACGCCACGATAGCTGGTGTGACGGAGGTCGTCACGGCGACCGCCGGCTTCAACGAAGCGGCGACCAAGATCGACCGTCGCGTTATCCGTCGGCCCAAGGCCCGTTTCGACCGGGTTGCAAAGGATGTCGAACGGACGGTTTGGCGCAACACCCGAGAGAAGGAGGGGGTTGTCGCAATTGATGCGGTACAGACTGTCCGGCGTCGCCGCGCTGAAGCGGAACATGCCCGACGACGCGATCTGCGCCACCGTGCGGTCGTCCGCGAGCGAGATTTCCGTGTACACCTCAAGGTCGTCCGCGAGGTCATAGTGACCGGTCGCGCCGAGCAAGTAACGCTCGTTCGGGCGCTGCAGGTAGTTCTGCGGACCGAAGTTGAAGTTATGCTGCGCGCCGATATAGGGCGAGAAGCTGCCGTTCAGGTTCGAACGATAGACGCCCGCCGGAGCCCCGACGCCGAGAACGACGTCGTCGATCGACTGGAAGCGGCCAAGAGCCGAGGTGCTCGAACCGTTACAGGTATAGGGGTTCGCCGGATTGCCCGTCGAACCGAGGGCGCAAGCCGAGAAGTCGCGCTGAGACTGGAAGATCTCTTGCGAGTGGCGGTACTGGCCATACAGGGTGACGTTGCCTTTACCGTCCGCCGTGTTGGCGCCCATGATGCCGGCGACGCTGATGATGCGGCCGTCATCGACAGACTTATCCGCATTGCGGAATTCGGTCGGGTTTAGAGCGTTGAACCCTTGGACCACGCCACGCAGATACGTGTCGTCGTTTTCGTGCATCGAGACGCCGTACTGGGCCGTCACCAACACGCCTTCGAAGTCTTTGCGCATGATGAAGTTGACGACGCCGGCGACGGCGTCGGCGCCGTACACTGCCGAGGC
>JAEUMM010000198.1 GCA_016792645.1 Alphaproteobacteria bacterium
GCTGGGGGCGCGGCGCGGTGGCGCTGGCGACCAGCGACGGGTTCGCGGGCTCTTATGCATCGACCAGCGTTTCGGTTTCGGTCAGCGTTCTTGCGGGCGAAGGCACGCATATGGAACGCGACTATGATTTCTCGTCGGCGCGGTATGTGGCCGATCTGGCCGATCCGCAAGCGGTCGGCCGGAGCGCGGCTGAGCGGACGCTGAAGCGGTTGAACCCGCGCAAAGTCAGCACTCAGTCGGTGCCGGTGATCTATGACCCGCGCGTGTCGAACAGCATCGTCGGGCACTTGGCCGGCGCGATCAACGGGATTTCGATTGCGCGTGGGACGTCGTTTCTTAAGGACAAGATGGGGCAGCGGATCTTTGCCGCCGGTATCCGCATTGTCGACGATCCGCATATCGTGCGCGGGGTGCGGTCGAAGCCGTTCGACGGCGAAGGTGTTGCGAACCGTGCGATGAATTTGATCGAAGACGGCGAGTTGAAGACCTGGCTGCTCGACAGTGCGGCGGCGCGGCAGTTGGGGTTGACCACCACCGGGCATGCGGCGCGCGGCACGGGTGGGCCGCCCTCGCCTTCGGTCAGCAATCTCTACCTCGTGCCTGGAACGGCGACGCCGGAGGAATTGATCGGCGACATCAAGCAGGGCTTCTACGTCAACGAGTTGATCGGGATGGGGGTCAACGGCGTGACAGGCGACTACAGCCGCGGCGCCGCTGGGTTCTGGATCGAGAATGGGAAGCTCGCTTATCCCGTGAGCGAGGTGACGATCGCGGGCAATCTCAATGCGATGTTCGCGCATGTCATTCCTGCGAACGATTTGGTGTTCAAGTATGGGACGAATGCGCCGACGCTGCGCATCGATGGGATGACCGTTGCGGGAAGCTGATCGCCCTGTCATCCCGGAAGCTAGCGAAGCCCGATCGCGGAGCGATCGTTGGCGTAGCTTGCTGTCCGGGACCCAGGGCCATAGGCAGAGCGCGTGGCCCTGGGTCCCGGACAGTAAGGCTCGCAACCAACTGCTTCGCAGTTGGGCTCGCCTAACTTCCGGGATGACAATGAATTTGGGGGCGCTGTGACGGACTCGATCTCCGATCGTGACTTGCTTATCGCAGCTGTTCGCGACGCCGGTGCGATTGCGCGCGAGGGGTATGCTAGCGTCTCGAAGTCGTGGGAGAAGTCGAAGGGCAATCCTGTCACCGAGACCGACATTGCCGTCGACCGGTTCTTGAACGAACGCTTGCGCGCGGCGCGGACGGATTACGGCTGGCTGTCGGAGGAGACGGCAGATACGCCGGAGCGGTTGGGGTCGCAGCGCGTCTTCATCGTCGATCCGATCGACGGGACGCTGGCCTTCATCAAGCGCAAGGCGGAATTCGCGGTGTGTGCGGCGGTGGTTGACGGCGGCGTTGTGACTTCGGCGGCGATCTATAACCCCATCACCGAGGAATTGTTCGCGGCGGTGAAGGGTGGCGGCGCGACGTTGAACGGCGCTCCGATCCACGTCACCGACCGGCGCGAGCTTGAGGGCTGTCGCATGCTCGTCGCGCGCGACGTCATCGAGCATCCGGCGTGGCCGACGCCTTGGCCGAAGATGGAGATCGGCAAGCGCGCCTCGATCGCCTATCGCATGGCGTTGGTTGCGAACGGGACTTACGACGCGATGATGGCGCTGTCGTCGAAGTATGAGTGGGACACGTCGGCCGGGGCGCTGATCGTGGCGGAGGCCGGCGGGTTTGCGACGATGCACAACGGCGCCGCCCTGCCCTTCAATCAGGCAGTGCCTACTCATCGCAGTTTGGTTTGCGCGGGGCCTGCCGTGCATGCGGCGATTTTGGCGCGGACGGGGCACATCAAGCTGCCTTGACGGGGCCGGTGCGGTTGCGGCATTCCCGCGCCACCAACGCGTTGAGGGGTCCCATGGCGAAGCAGCTCTTGCATCTGGTGTTCGGCGGCGAGCTTGCGTCGCTGGACAGTGTCGAATTTCGCGACCTCTCGAAGACGCATTTTGTGGGGCTTTATCCGAGCTATGCGAAGGCGCGCGACGCTTGGAAGGCCGCCGCGCAGGCGACCGTCGACAACGCGCATATGCGGTACTTTGTGGTGCATCTGCACCGCCTGTTGCAGCCCGACGAACTGACGGGTTCGAACGAAACGCCAGCCAAACGCGGGACCCCGGCGAAAAAGGCGGGTGCAAAGAGCGGTGGAAAGCCAGCAAAACGGGGCAATCGCAAGTAACCATCGGCGCCTTGCAGTTGTGGTTAACCCACTGGGCGCGTGATAGTTTTGCCGGTTCCGATGAAACGCCCCCAAAGGGCCGGGTGACGATCGACGCGTGGCTGACCTGACCAAGACCTCACCTGCCGGTTCGAAACGGACGCGGCCGCTGTTGCGGCTCGCGCAGGATTTCGTGCGGCCGTATGCGGCGACGGTCGTGGTCATCATCCTGCTGATGACGGCCGAAGCGGCGCTGACCGGCGGGCTCGCCTATCTGCTGGGGCCGGTCATCGACGAAGTCTTCATCAAACGCGATCAGACGATGGCCTATGTGCTGCCGGCGGTTCTGTTCGGCGTCATGGCGCTGAAGGCCGCGATTTCGTACGTCAGCGGCGTGTCGCTGGCTCAGGTCGGCCAGGGCGCCGTGAGCGACTTGCAGGTCGCGATGTTCGCGAAGGTTACGCGCTATGATTTGGCGCGGCTGAACGCGATGCACTCCGGGCAGTTCGCGGCGCGGTTTTTGAACGACGCCATGCTGATCCGCGAGAGTGTCACGCGGACGACGACCGGATTGGTGCGGGACACACTGACCGTCGTTGCGCTGATCGTCGTTATGTTCATCCAGGATTGGCCGTTGGCGCTGGTGCTGTGCAGCGTGCTGCCGTTGACGGCGCTCTATACGTTGAGCCTCGGGCGCAAGACGAATAAGGCTTCGGCGCGCGGGATGGAGTCGACGGGCGACCTGGCCACGCATTTGTCGGAAACTCTCGACGGGCGGCGGGTGGTCAAAGCCTATCGGATGGAAGATCACGCGATCGCGCGGGCGAGTGCGATTGTGACCGAGCGTATGAAGCATTGGATGAAGGCTGCGACCGCGCGCGCCGCGGCGACACCGTCTGCTGAGGTTTTGGCCGGCGCGGGGATTGCGGCCGTGATCCTTTATGCGGCGTTGCGCGAGATGCCGATTGCGAACTTCACGTCGTTCCTGGCGTCTATGATGCTGTCGTATCAGTCGATCCGGTCGCTTTCGAATTTCTATACAGCGGTGTCCGAAGGGTCCGCTGCTGCGGAGCGGGCGTATGCGCTGCTCGATGCGCCGACGGATGTTGGCGATACGACGAGCGATGCGCTGAGGGTTTCTGCTGCGCCCAGCATTTCGTTCAAGGATGCGTCGTTCGAGTATGGCGCGGCGATACCAGCGTTGGATCACGTTTCGTTTGAGGTGCCCGCGGGGAAGACCGTGGCGCTGGTCGGGCCTTCGGGGTCGGGCAAGAGTACGGCGTTGAATTTGATCCTGCGCTTCTATGACGTGGCGCAGGGAGCGATCGAGATCGACGGGCAGGATATCCGGCGCGTGACGATCGGGTCGCTGCGCGATGCGATGGCGTTGGTGACGCAAGAGCCGTTTTTGTTCGACGAGACGATTGCGGACAACATCGGTTGCGGCCGGCCCGGCGCCTCGCGGGCGGAGATCGAAGATGCGGCGCGGGCGGCGGCGGCGCATGAGTTCATTCTCGCTCTGCCGCAGGGCTATGAGACGAAGGTCGGTGAGGCGGGTGTTCGCCTGTCCGGTGGGCAGCGGCAGCGGATCGCTATTGCGCGCGCGGTGTTGAAGAACGCGCCCATTCTGCTGCTGGACGAGGCGACGTCGTCATTGGATACGGAGAGCGAGCGCGCGGTGCAGACGGCGCTGACGCGGTTGATGAAGGACCGCACGACGCTGGTGATCGCGCATCGGCTGTCGACGATTTCGGATGCCGACAAGATCGTCGTGCTGGAGCACGGGCGCGTCGTGGAGCAAGGCTCGCACGGCGAACTCATCGCGCGCGGTGGGCTTTATGCGCGGCTGCATCGGACGCAGTTCGCCGAGAGCGGGCGCGCGGCCCCTGCTGCGGTGGCCGAGTAGTGGGCGTTCTCAAAGACAAATGGCGGCAGATACGCAAGTCCGATGGGGCGCGTCGCGTCGTGTGCTGGCTGGTTGCGGTTTACATCCGGTTGGCTTGGGCGACGGGGCGTTGGACGATTCAAAACGGCGCCGTGCCGGAGCGGTTTTGGCGCGAGGGAAAGCCTTTCATCATCGCGTTCTGGCATGGGCGTTTGCTGATCCTGCCGGCGATGTGGCCGACGACGTCGAAGATTTCGATGCTGATCTCGATGCATCGCGACGGCGAGTTGATTGCGCGGGCGATCGGCTATTTCGGGCACGGCACGGTGCGCGGGTCGGCGGCTAAGCCGGGCTCCAACAAGGAAAAGGGCGGCGCGGCGGCGTTGCGCGGGATGCTGAAAGCACTGAAGGCCAACGAGTATGTCGGGATCACACCCGACGGTCCGCGCGGGCCGCGCATGCGCGCGACGGACGGGATTGTGACCGTGGCGCGCGTGTCGGGGGTGCCGATTATTCCCTGCAGTTACAGCGCGCGCTCGCGCAAAGTTTTGGGAACGTGGGACCGCTTCATCATTCCCCTGCCCTTCACGCGCGGCGTCATCGTTTGGGGTGAGCCGATCTATATCGCGCGCGATGCGGATGCGGCGTCGCAGGAGACAGCGCGGCTGACCGTCGAGCAGGGTCTTAACGCCGTGACGCTGGCGGCGGATGAGTTGATGGGGGTCGAGCCAGTGGCTCCGGCGCCGCTGACGGCAGCGGAGGTCGCGGCGTGATGGTGGTCCGGCCATCACGGCTGTTGTCGGCGTACCGGGCCGCGACCGGATTCGCCGAGCCGCTGGCCGCGCGCATTTTGCGGCAGCGGTTGGCGCGCGGGAAGGAAGACGAAGACCGGTTGCCGGAGCGTCTGGGGCGACCGGGTCGTGTGCGGCCGAAGGGGCCGCTGGTTTGGATTCATGCGGCGAGCGTGGGCGAGTCCGTTTCGGTGCTGCCGCTTATTCGCGAACTTGGGAAGTTGCGGCCAGATACGAACGTGCTTGTCACCACCGGCACCGTGACGTCGGGGCGCGTCATGGGCGAGCGCTTGCCGGCCAATGCGTTTCATCAGTTTGTGCCGGTCGATACGCCGAGCGCGGTGCGCGCGTTTCTCGATTACTGGCAGCCGGGTTTGGCGCTGTGGGTCGAATCCGAGCTTTGGCCGAACATGCTGCACGAGATCAAAGAGCGGAACATTCCGGCGGCGTTGATCAATGCGCGGATGTCGGACTCGTCCTTCCGCGGCTGGCGGCGGGCGAAGCATGCGGCGCGCGAGTTGTTGGGAACGTTCAATCTCTGTCTCGCGCAAGACGAAGCCGTGGCCGAGAAGTTGACGGCGCTCGGCGCGACGCATGTTGAGGTGCCGGGCAATTTGAAGCTGGTCGGCGAGCCTTTGCCGTTCGACGTCGAAGCGCTTACCGAATTGCGCGTGGCGATCGGCGACCGGCCGATGTGGCTGCTCGCTTCGAGTCATGACGGCGAGGAGCAACTTGCGGCGTTCGCCCATCGGGATTTGCTGGCGCATTTTCCGACGCTGCTCACCATCATCGTGCCGCGTCATCCGCAGCGCGGGCCGCAGATCGCGGCGTCGCTCGAGCCGCTGTTCCGCGTGGCGCGGCGGTCGCGCGGGGAATTGCCCGACGACGACACGGAGATCTACATCGCCGATACGATGGGCGAACTCGGCGTGTTCTACCGGCTGTGTCAACTCACCGTGATGGGCGGCAGTTTCGTGCCGCATGGCGGGCAGAACCCGCTGGAGCCCGCGCGGGCGAAGGCCGCTGTGATCAGCGGCCCGCATATCCATAACTTTGTTGACATCTTCCGCATTCTGGTCGCGTCCGGCGGGGCCGAGGTGTTAACTTCGAACGATCAACTGACTGAGCGGTTGCGCTCGCTTCTCGACAACGTCGGTGAAATCGTGCAACGAGGGAAGGCGGCCGAGAAAGTCGCCAACACCAGAGAGCCGCTCGACCGGACGTTCGCTCTCCTCAAACCTTATTTGAGCACGCTCAATGGCCATGCGCGCGCCTGATTTCTGGTATTCGGACGCCAACGAAAGCGTTGCTTTCGTTCTGAAGCCGCTCGGCTGGCTTTACGGATTTGTGGGGCGTACGCGCGCCGCGATGACGGTGCCTTTTCGCGCCGCGGCGCCCGTTATCTGCGTCGGCAATCTGACGGCCGGCGGCACCGGCAAGACGCCGATCGCGATCGCGGTCGGGGAGCGGCTGAAAGCTCGCGGTCTGCGCGTCGCGTTCCTGTCGCGCGGCTACGGCGCCGACGTTCCGGGCGCGATGGTGGTCGATGCGGGCGAGGACACGGCGGCGGACGTGGGCGACGAGCCCTTGATGCTGGCGCAGCATGCGATGACGATCGTGTCCCCTGATCGACCGGCGGGCGCGCGGCTTGCGGTATCGCGCGGGGCGCAGGTCATCGTCATGGACGACGGGTTTCAGAACCCCAGCCTGACGAAGGATCTTTCGTTCATCGTCGTCGACGCCATGAAGGGCTTCGGCAACGGCTGTCTTATTCCCGCAGGCCCGCTGCGCGAACGGATCGAGGACGGTTTGGCGCGCGCGGCGGCGGTGATTGCGATGGGCGAAGGGCATGTGCTGCTGCCGATCGAGAAGCCGTTGCTCAAAGCGCATCTCGTACCGCTGCCTTCGGAGCGCGAACGGCTGAACGGCAAGGCCGTGATAGCGTTTGCCGGGATCGGCGATCCGAAGAAGTTCTTTGCCACCGTCGAGTCGTGCGGGGCGATCATCGAAGCGACGCGCGAATACGCCGACCACTATGCCTATACCGACGACGATCTTGCCGATTTGCGCGAGACGGCGCTTCGGTACGACGCCGTGTTGCTGACGACCGAAAAAGACTTGCTGCGCATTCATCCGGATGGCCGCGGCGGCATCGAGGCGCTGAAGGTTTCGGCGCAGTTCGACGCGGACTCCACGCCTCTTATCGACCAGTTCATCGAGCAATGTCTGAAACAGTTCCCGCCGCCCGGACTGGTCAAGCACTAAGACCGATCAAGCGCGCCACGAGATTCGTGACGCAGGTGCTCTATGTGCTCGAATACGCGCTGTTCCGCAGCGTGATGGGGCTGTTTCGCGTCCTCGGCTTGAAGAACGCGTCCGATTTCGGCGGCTGGCTTGCGCGCACGGTGGGTCCGCGCATACCGGTCACGCGGCGCGCGCAGCGCAACATGACGAACGCCCTGCCCCAGCTCAGCGAGGCAGAACGCAACGCCTATATCGCGGCGATGTGGGACAATCTGGGACGGACGTTCGCGGAGTACGCGCATCTCGACAAGTTCTGGGCTTTGAAACCCGGCGCGCGGATCGAGATCGTGGATATCGAATACGCCGAGGCCGCGATCGCTAAAGGCAAAGGCGGATTGTTCGTTTCCGGCCATTGCGGAAACTGGGAGATCATGCCGCGCTGCATCACGGATCGCGGCTTGAAGGGCACGCTGGTCTATCGCCCGCCGAACAATCCGTGGGTGGATGCGTGGATTTCAAAACAGCGGCGTATCGGGTTGCCGACGATCGCGGCCAAAGGCGCCGACGGCGCGCGCGCGATCGTGCGAACGCTAAAGGACAATGCCTTCCTTGCCATGCTTGTCGATCAGAAGATGAACGAAGGGATTTCGGTGCCGCTGTTCGGGCGGCCCGCCATGACGGCGACCGGCGCGCCCAGTCTGTCGTTGCGTCACCGCGCGCCGATCGTGCCGGCATGGTGCGAACGCCTGCCCAATCAGCATTTTCGCGTCACCGTCTATCCGGAGATTCCGATCCCGAATACCGGCGACCGCGACAAGGACACTTACGAATTGGCGCTGGCGCTGAACCAGTTCCTGGAGGCGCGCATTCGGGAGAATCCGGCGAACTGGCTTTGGCTGCATAGCCGGTGGCCGAAGGGTTAGGCGCTTTGCGCCTTCGCGAGTTGTTCGCCCATGAGCTGGTGGAGCAGGTTGATCGCTTTTAGCGGGCGCACCATCACCTTGAAGTGGGTGATTTGGCCTTCGTCGTTCCAGGTGATCATGTCGACGCCGTCGATCGTGATGCCTTGGATTTCTTTTTTGAATTCGAGGACGGCGCTGTTCTTGCCGTGCCATTCGCCGACGTAGGTGAAACCCGGGCCGCCCAAGACGTTGAAGGCGCCGATGAGGTATTTAAAGGTGATCTCGCGGCCGCGTTGCGGCGTGTGAACGACCGGGCTTTCGAAGACGGCGTCGGGGTGGAGCAGCGCCCAGAGGTCTTCGGCGTTGTGGCTCTTCGTGTAGTCGTACCAGCGTTTCAGGGCGGTCATCGCTTATCCTTGCTTCGGTACGACGAGGGCGGCGTCCAGGCGTTCTGCGAACCAGTTGAGGCGCCAGCACAGGTGCGGGCCGGTGGCGCGGCCGGTCTTGCCGACGAGGCCGATGACATCGCCCTTGGCGACGCGGTC
>JAEUMM010000221.1 GCA_016792645.1 Alphaproteobacteria bacterium
CGAACAGAAAATGATCGTGCGTCCAAAAGTCGACGCCCACGCCGAAGCCACCGCGCAAAGCGTCCCACTAATCAAACTCGCCTTCGCCAGATCCGGCGACAAAGGCAACCACTCGAACATCGGCGTGATGGCGCGCCGCCCCGAATACCTGCCTTACATCCGCGCCGCGCTCAGCGAAGCCGCCGTCGCCAAATGGTTCGCGCACCTCTTCGAAGGCGGCAAAGGCAAAGTCGACCGCTGGGATCTCCCAGGCAGCGGCGCGATGAACTTTCTGCTCTACGACGCGTTAGGTGGCGGCGGCGTCGCCAGCCTCCGCAACGACCCACAAGGCAAAGCCCTCGCACAACAACTCTTGGAGTTCCCAATCCCCGTGCCCACATCGATCGCCCGCTCAACCGAAGAGGCCGCGTGACGGCAGACTTCGACCGCTTACTGAAGGAGATCAGATCCTGCCGCCTCTGCGCAGGAAAACTAAACCACGAACCAAGGCCGGTCCTGCGCGCCAGTGCAACGGCCCGCCTCTGCATCGCCAGCCAAGCGCCGGGCACACGCGTCCACGCCAGCGGCAAGCCCTTCACCGATCCCTCAGGCGATCGCCTGCGCGATTGGTTGGGCACGGACAAGGACAGTTTCTACGATGAGACGAGGATCGCCATCATCCCGATGGGCTTCTGCTTCCCCGGCCTCGACGACAACGGCGGCGACCGCCCGCCCCGCAAAGAATGCGCCCCGCACTGGCGCGATCGAGTGTTCGCCCAACTGCCGAACCTCAAACTAACCCTGCTCGTCGGCTCCTACGCGCAAGCCTGGCACCTGAAGGGCAAACTGAAACCAACCATGACGGAGACGGTAAAGGCCTGGCGCGACTACGCCCCCGATTTCATCCCCCTGCCGCACCCCAGCTGGCGCAACAACGGCTGGATCAAGAAAAATCCGTGGTTCGAAGCGGAGTTGCTGCCACACCTCCGCCGCCGCGTATCGCGTATCCTAAAGCCATGACCCGCCTCCTCACCCTCGTGCTGATGTGCCTCGCGCTGACCGCCTGCGTTGCGCAGCGCCTCGCGCCGGGCCCGGGTCCAACGACGCCGCAGTTCGTCGATCAGGGCCACTGGATGGCGCACGACGGCTACGTGTTGGGCATGAGTCAGTGGCAAGCGCCGAACGCCGACATCGTCATCATCGCGCTCCACGGCATGAACGACTACGGCCAGTTCATCGACGCCGCTGCGAAGAACTGGCAGTCGCACGGCATCACGACTTACGCCTACGACCAACGCGGCTTCGGCCGCACCGAAGGCAACGGCCGCTGGCCCGGCCACGACGTGATGGCGCAAGACGCCCGCACCTTCATCGCCCTCGTGCGCGAAAAGCACCCGAACGCGCGCGTGTACCTGATGGGCGAGAGCATGGGCGCCGCCGTCGCAATGGTCGCCGCCGGCGGCCGCAGCGAACCGATCGCCGACGGCATCATCTTAGTGTCGCCCGCACTCTGGGGCTGGTCGAACCTCGACGTCATCAAGCGCAGCGCGCTCTGGATCATGATGCGGATCGCGCCGGGCAGCCGCCTCACCGGCCGCGGCCTCAACATCAAACCGTCCGACAACGAGAACATGCTGATCGCCTTGGGCCGCGACCCTTACGTCATCAAAGCGACGCGCATCGACGCCGTGAACGGCCTGGTCGACTTGATGGAAGCGGCCTGGCAATCCGCCCCCGCGGTGAACACGCCGGCGATGGTTCTCTACGCCACAGGCGACGAGGTCGTGCCTTCGGAACCCATCGCGGAAGCGGCGGCGAAAATGCCGACCAAAGCGCGCATCGCCTGCTTCGGCGACGGCTTCCACATGCTGCTGCGAGACCTGCAGGCCCAACGCACCTGGGACGCGATCGAAGCCTTCACCCGCGGTCAGCCGCCGACCGAAACGGCGGCATGCAACTAAGCGGCTTCGTCGGTCCCTTCGACGCGTTTCTCGGCGTTGGCGGCGAGCGTATCCAACTGCCGCTCACTCGACTGAGCCCACAGCACGAGCCCCTGTATCAGCGAGGCAAAGCCCAGCGCGAAGTAGAGATACCCCTTCGGGATCGGCGTCCCCATCGCCTCGGCGACCAGGATAAAGCCCACCAGCAGCAGGAAGCTCAAGGCGACGATCTTGACCTCCTTATGCGTGTCGATGAACGACGAAATCGGATTGATCGCGATCATCATCACGAACACGGCGATGATGATCGCCGTCGCCATGATCTCGATCTCGTTCGCGATACCGACCGCAGTGATCACCGAGTCGATCGAGAATACGATGTCGATGATCGCAATCTGAACGATGATCAACGCGAACGCCGCGCGCGCACCGTGGGATTTTCCCTCTTTGCGTTTGACTTTGTGCGGCCGAACGGCCTCGTTCATCTCGACGATCGCCTTCCAGATCAGGAACAAGCCGCCAGCACCGAGAACGATGTCCCGCCACGACAGGTCACGCCCGAAGAACTCGATCCCCGTCTTCGTCTCCAGATGCGAGAGGTAGAACAGGGTCGCCAGAAGCGCGAGGCGCGTACCCAGCGCGACGGCCAACCCGATCTGCCGCGCGCTCGCGCGGTCTTCCTTGGGCAAACGGCCCGCCAGGATGGCGATGAAGACGATGTTGTCGACGCCGAGAACGATCTCGAGAGCCGTCAGGGTGAGGAAGGCGGCCCAGACTTCGGGGTTCGTCAGGAATTCCATCGTGCGCGCGTCGACCGTGTCCGAGACTTAAAGGGGCAATGTGGGAGGCGCCTGCGCGCTTTGCCAGAGGATGGTGGGCGCTGCTGGGATTGAACCAGCGACCCCTACCGTGTGAAGGTAAGCATCTGTCTGGAGTGCTTAGGATTTGCTAGGCGTCCCCGTCAAGCCGTTTGCACTCTGTTGCCTTTCGAGTCACCCCACGTTCCCGGCAACTGGTTCACCGGGACGAAGGGCACTACCTAGCCAAGCGCCTTGATCGCCTTTTGCAGATAGTCGGGCGAATAGCGCGCATACGTCCTAAACGTGACGGCCGGCGACGTGTGGCCCAAGAACT